>NZ_SOHD01000023.1:0-81280 GCF_004403235.1 Cryobacterium sp. Hh38
ACTCCTGTCATTCCTGCGTTCGTCAAGGGGAACTCCTTCCCCGCCCTCTACGACACTATTCGGGACGATCCCGGTGCCTTATCCAAGGTTGACAGAGAGGGCGGCGAAGGCGGATGAGCTCGACCAGGTCATTGATGAGCATATCGACCTCAATGGAATAAAGGCGTTCCATGCCTTATGAATGGGATGCAGTTGTTCCGTAGCACTAAGAAACTCAGCAATGGAACAGCAAGGTTCCAGAACTTCTGGAGGCCGTCATGCTCTTGAAGACACTGGTCAGCGAGCGTTCGAGCTGTAGTGTGTGGCGACATGAAACGGAGGGTTCGCCGCTCTGCGCGGAATGGACGACGAAATCGACGGCCGGGTCACTGACCGCGACGATGTCCCTGTGTCACGCCGCATCACGGTGCCCGCGCCCGGATTGGGTAGTCGCTACGGTAACGGGCGTAGCGACTACCCAATCCGGGCGCACTCATCTCGAAGACCCCGTTAAGCCGCACGTCGGGCACCGTGTGGGCAAACGGCCATTTGGGCAAAACTGAACCCCCTACTCCCCAGTGAAACACTGGGATGTAGGGGGTTTTTCGTGGCGGTACCGGTGGGATTTGAACCCACGGTGGAGTCTCCCCCACACGACTTTTCGAGAGTCGCACCTTCGGCCGCTCGGACACGGTACCGCCGTTGATTCTAGTAGAGACTGAGGTTCGACGCGAATCGGCAAACATGCAGCAGACACACGGATGCCGCGGAGTACCCTCAGCGGGTGACCTCACCGACCCTACGCATCCGCTCTGCTATTGCTACCACAGCCGCCGTTTTTGCCGGCGGCGTCGTGCTGGCCACGACTTTGTGGCGCCGCGACCTGGAACAGCAGAAGGCCATTCTCAACGAGACCCTGCCGGTGCACTCGGCCTGGTGGCGCGACCACGCGAAGCAGTCGGGCGAGCTGCTCTACGTCGCGATCGGCGACAGTGCCGCCCAGGGAATCGGGGCGTCGAGCCCAAGCAAGAGCTACGTCGGCGTGCTCGCCGATCATGTGCGCCTGGCGACCGGCCAGACGGTACGCGTTGTGAATCTCAGCGTCTCCGGCGCGACCGTGGCATTGGCCGTGCGCGATCAGCTTCCCCGCTTCGCCAGGCTGGAGGCCGACCTGGTTACGGTCGCGATCGGCGCCAACGATATCGCCGCATGGAACCCGGCGGCGTTTGAAGCCGGCATCCGAACCGTGTTCGCCGCACTGCCGCCGCACGCCCTCGTCGCCGACCTGCCCTGCTTTCACCTGCCACACAACGAGGTCAAGGTCGCCGCGGCCAACGAGATCATTCGCCGGATCGCCGACGAGCACGAGCTGACCGTGGTTCCGCTGCACGCAACGACGAAGCGGGCCGGCTTTCGCAGCATTCTGACCCACGTAGCCCGGGATCTGTTCCACCCCAACGACCGCGGCTACCGCTCCTGGGCCGAGGCGTTCCTGCCGGCGATCAGCGCCGATGTCGCCCACCGGTTCTCGGCGGTCAATCAGGTGTCGGAGGACGCCGACTAGCGCCGGAACCGCGCGCAGAGTCGACTGTCGGTGGCCCCGGCTAGGCTCGAAACATGGCAAAATCCGTCTCCTCTTTCCGCTGCTCCGAATGCGGCTGGACCACCCTGAAATGGGCGGGCCGCTGCGGCGAATGCCAGCAGTGGGGCACCGTCGTCGATGCCGGCCAGACCGCTGGCATCACCCGCAAGCTCAAGGCCATCACGCTCGTCGGCGATGGTATCGCCCGACCCATCACCCACGTTGAAACGGATGCCGCCGCTCACTGGCCGACCGGAATCAACGAGTTCGACCGGGTGCTCGGCGGCGGCATCGTGCCCGGCTCGGTGATTCTGCTCAGCGGTGAGCCCGGCGTCGGCAAGTCCACGCTGCTGCTCGAGGTCGCGTCGAAGGCGGCGGCTGCCAAGAGCCGCGTGCTCTATGTCAGCGCTGAAGAGTCGGTGAGCCAGGTGCGACTGCGCGCCGAACGCACCAATGCGCTCGAACCCGAGCTCTTTATCGCGGCCGAAACTGACCTCGGCGTCATCCTCGGGCAGATCGACGCTGTGAAGCCCGACCTGATCATCATCGACTCGGTGCAGACGGTGTCGAGTGCGCTCTCCGACGGCTCGCCGGGCATGCCCAGTCAGGTGCGGGAGGTTGCATCCACTCTCATTCGCGTGGCCAAAGATCGCAACCTGCCGGTGCTGCTCGTCGGCCACGTCACCAAGGACGGCTCGATTGCGGGCCCGCGGGTGCTGGAGCACCTGGTCGACGTGGTCTGCCAGTTCGAGGGCGACCGGCAGACCTCGCTGCGGTTCATTCGCGCGCTCAAGAACCGATTCGGGCCCACCGACGAGGTCGGCTGCTTCGAGATGACCGGCGACGGCATCGCCGAGGTGCCCGACCCGAGCGGGCTGTTCCTAAGCCGGGCCACTGAACCGGTCGACGGCACCTGCGTCACCGTCGCCCTCGAAGGCCGTCGGGCAATGCCGGTCGAGGTGCAGGCGCTCGTCACCGACACCCAGGCACCGAACCCGCGCCGCGTCACGAGCGGTGTGGACGCAGCCCGTGTGGCCATGTTGCTCGCGGTGCTGCAGGAGCGCGCCGGCATGAAACTCTCCGCCAAAGATGTCTACGTGTCGACGGTCGGCGGAATCCGTCTGACCGAACCGGCCGCCGACCTCGCGATTGCGCTGGCCATCGCGTCGGCCTTCACCGGGCTTGCCGTGGCCCACAACGTGGTCGCCTTCGGTGAGATCAGCCTGGCCGGCGAAGTGCGCGGGGCACTCATGTCGAAGCAGCGCGTGAACGAGGCCGTGCGCCTCGGGTTCACCACCCAGATCGACGCCGCCTGTGGGTCGATCCACGCGGCGGTTGCTCTCGCGCTCGGAACCAGCCGCAGCCCCCGCGACGCCGAACTCGATCGGGCGTTCTAGACTCCGCCGCCACCCCGCCCTATATTCGGCCGCAGCTAAGCGCTTTCCCGAAAAGAGGATGCACGCTCGGCGCACTGACCGGCGCGCCGAGCCTGCGCCTGGACCCGGCGATCTATCGGGCAGTTGCTCTAAGCAGCCCGGGCGAGGACTCAGTCGGCGTCGCCCTGGCCAAGTTCGGGGCTCAGCGCCTTGAGCAGATCGGCAGGAGCTGCCTGCATCACGTTCGGCCCGGCGATGTCGAAGAACACCATCTCCAGGGTCGCGGCGTGCACGGTGAGAAATTCCCGCAGCCACTGCCCGTCGCAGACCATGACCTGCGGGTTCGGGTCGTCGGGTACCACGCGCACGTAGTTTTCGGCGGCCGAGAAGAGCAGCAGCATCCGCTTGTCGGAGCCTTCGCGGCCGAAGACCCGCACCTGCGCCGCCTCCCCGTTGACGACGAGTTGCGGCACGATCATGTAATCGTTGCGCAGCGCATAGGCGACGGCGACGACGTCTTGCGCCGCCAGTGCGGCGGCGAGCGCCTCGGAACGGGTGTTGGCAGTCGTATCGGTCACCCATTCATTCAATCAGGCGCGGCCGTACACGCCCAGCCGGCAGCGCATGCCACGAGCGAACGCGCGCTCGAGCCGAGGCCCCAGCCAGACCCGCCTCCGTGAGGGGTCTCAAGTCGCTCTAAAACCGGCCCCGGAAGAGCAACAGGCTACCCCTCACCCGCGCACTCTCCCCAGTTCAACGGGAAATAGTGTTCGGCACCACCGGGCGGGGCGTCAGATTGAGCAGCCAGCCCTAGTTCAGAATCATCAAGGCCGGGTCGGCCGCTTCGATACCGTCCACGGTCACGTACAGGTAGTACGACGCCCCGCCGGCCGGAACTGCGGTGCG
Organism: Cryobacterium sp. Hh38; assembly: GCF_004403235.1. Lineage (NCBI taxonomy): Bacteria > Bacillati > Actinomycetota > Actinomycetes > Micrococcales > Microbacteriaceae > Cryobacterium > Cryobacterium sp. Hh38. The sequence goes on from NZ_SOHD01000023.1 coordinate 3,844, forward strand.
GGACTCGGTCTGGCAGGTGTCAACGGCCGAGCGGGTGCGATCCCAGCTGATCGGGGTTGCGAGCGGCATGACCACGCCGGGCTTGAGCGTCACCTCGGCGTCGATCGGGTTGGTCTGACAGTCGGTCGAGGTCCAGTAGACGTCTTCACCACTCATCACGGTGAACACCTGCTGCTTGTTGCCGGCGTTGATCACGCAGTCCGTGGTGCCGATGTTGGTCAGGCTCAGCGACAGCTGCGGCAGCACGTCGGCCGCATAATTCGTGGCGTCGGTGATGGCCGCAACCTGCACCGCTGACGGGTCGCAGGCCGAGCCATCGACGGCGGTGCCCGTCTCGGGAATGACGGTGGCGGCATCCGTCGCCGTGGCCGACTCGGTCGTGGCCGCGGCGGGCGTTTTCGGGGAGTCTGCGTCGCCCTTGCTCACCCCCGGTTGCACGATGATGAGAAAGAGGATCACGAGCACGGCGAGCAGACCGAGCCCCACTACGAATCGCCGGCGCCGGTACACCTTGCTGGACTGGCGGCCGACCGGTTGCTTGATCGTCGACATGCCCCAAGGTTATTGATGTTCGACGCCAGAAGGCGGTAATGGCGTGCGTGTCGGCAGCAATTGCCGCCGGAACAGGCCGGGGCCCGCCCGCAACCGAAACGGTGCGAGCGGGCCCCGGCACAAACCATGGCTTAGCGGTGCCCTGGTTTCGGCGGCTTCGGTGCCTTCTTGGAGTGGTTGACCGTGACGTTGGTCCAGCCGATTACGTCACCGTCAGCGTTCTGCGCGGACACGCTGTACTTGCCGTGCTTGAGGCCGTCAGCGAGTGTGACACTCACCGTGCCCTCTGCGCTGACGAGCAACCAGCCGCCGAGGTTGGCGGCCTTCTTCTTGTCGTAGGCCCACACCGACACGTACTCGCCGGCGTGCGAGGCACCAACCTCGACAGCGACCGTGTCACCGGCCCGATAGGAGTTCCGGTCGGTGTCGATCGCGTTCCGCAGCTTTTTGGTGAGATCCTTCGCTGGGGCTGCGGTCGGCGCATCTCCCGGTTCGGTGCTCACGGTTACCGCAACGGCGAGGCGTGCAATCGTGCCCGATTCAACCGCGGTCATCTCGAGGACACTGCTCGCGACGGCATCGGCCGGCACCGTGACGGTGACGATGGCTGCGCCCGTCGAATCAACGGATGCCGTACCGACGTCGGTGCCCGACCAGCTCAGCGTGAGCTGGGTGTTTTTCGGGGCGCCGAGCGAGGTGAGATTGAGGCTGCCGACCGTGAAGGTGATCGTGTCACCCGGGCTGACCGCGGCCGTGGGGGCGCCGGTGATCGAAGCCTGGCTGGCCTTGAACGACGGGGACAGCGGGCTGTTGGCCTGAATGTAAGAGATCCAGGCGTCGCGGTCGACGAGTCCCGAGTCGCGGGTATCCGTTCCCTTCGTGAACTCTCGGAAGTTGTCGCCACCGGTGAGCAGGAAGTTGAACGAACCGATGCGGTAGGACTGCGCCGGGTCGATCTGGGCACCGTCGATCCAGATGCCCGTGATGCGGCTTCCGGCATCTCGTGACGCGTCGAAGGTGTAGTTCACGTTGTCGCTCAAGCCGAGTTGCAGGAACGGCCGGCTCGGAATCGTGCCATCGGCGTTGGTCTGCCACTGCTGCTCGAGAACGGTCTTGAACTGTGCGCCGGTCAGGCTCGTCGTCCAGAGATTGTTCAGGAACGGCAGCACCGCGTTCGCCTCGGCGTAGGTCACCACGCCGTCAGGAGACAGCGAGAGGTCGGCACGCATTCCACCGGGGTTGACGACGCCGATCTCGGCACCGCCGATGGTGGGGTCGGCCAGCGACGCGCGCAGCGAGTTGGCCACGAGCGTCCCCAGAGTGGATGGCGCCATCCGGTTTTCGGCGCACGGCGCGACTCCACCGAGGCACGCCCGGGTGATGTCGGCGGTGACCGAACCCACGGGCACGTTGCCCTGAATCGCGGCCTCGGCCAACGCGGCGTTGGTGATGGCCTGAACCTCGGCGACGCGCGGGTACGCGGCCACGAGGTCGGCATCGGCAACGGTCGAGCGGGCCACGTTGCGGTTCTTCACCGTGGTCGTGTCACCGGAGGCCACGTCATAGCTGAGCACAACCTGACCGATGTTCTCGCCGTAGCTGCCCGTCTGCAGCACCGGGCGCGTGACGCCATCGGCCGCGCCGGGAACCTGGGCGTCCCAGGCGTACTGCTTGTGAGTGTGCCCCGTGAAGATCGCGTCGACCTCGGCCGAAGTGTCATTCACGATGCTCGCGAAGGCCCCGCCGGCGGCGAGTTCCTGCTCGAGCGTGGCGCCATCCGGAATTCCGGCGCCGGCACCCTCGTGGTACTCGGCGATCAGGACATCCGCTTCGCCGTTGGCGGGGTCGCCGTCGGTGAGCTGCGCGGCAACGCGGTTGACTGCGGCAACAGGGTCCCCAAAGCTGAGGCTCGCGATACCGTTCGGCGAGACGAGGGAGGGGGTCTCTTCCGTCACCGCGCCGATAACGCCAACCATCACGCCGGTAACATCAATGAGGGCGTATTCCTGCATCGCGGGCGTTTCCGTGCCCGCGTTGTAGACGTTGGCTCCGAGGTAGTCGAAGTTGGCAGCATCGGCCACTCTTGCCCCGAGGTCAGCGAAGCCCTGATCGAATTCGTGGTTGCCCACGCCAGAGGCGGCCAGATCGAGGGCGTTCAGCACGTCGATCGTCGGCTGATCGTTCTGCGATGCCGATGCGAACAGCGAGGCACCGATATTGTCGCCGTCCGAGAGGAACAGCGAATTCGCGTCGCCGTACTCGGCCCGCAGCTGCTCGATGGTTCCCGCGAACTTGACGGTGTTGGCGTCGATGCGTCCGTGGAAGTCATTGATGTTCAGCAGGTTGAGCTCCACCGACGTGGGCGCGACGAGGTTGAGTCCGAGCACGACCGGGTCATGATCGGAGGAGCGGTACGCGTCGGCAATGTAGAAGTCGGTCACGTTGTTGTTGTACCGGCTGTACTCCAGGGCCACCGATTCAACGGAGTTGATGTTCCAAATGTCGACGTCGTTGACCGTGGCATCCGCTTCTGGCGAAGCGAACACGTGGTCGAGCGAGCCGACCGTGCCACCGAAGGCATAGCTGTATTCGCCGGTCTTGGCGCCCTGGTTAATGTACCCGGCGTCGGTGATAACCCTGATCGGGTCTTCCAGGTCGTAGGCGTTGAAATCGCCCGTGAGGAACACCCGGTCGATACCGGTGCTGGCCGTGAGATCGGCGGCGAAGGCCACGAGGGCCGTGGCCTGGTTCACCCGGGAAGCGTTCGAGGCCCCCTGGCCGTCATTCATGTCGGCGTCGACCCCGGTTCCGGAGCCCTTCGACTTGAAGTGGTTGACGATGGCAAGGAACGAGCTGTTTGTGTCGCCGACCAGCTGGAACGCCTGGGCGAGCGGCTGGCGGGCATTGCTGAACGCGGCGGAACCGGTGAGAATTTTGGACCCACCCACGGTTTCGACCGTACCGACCTTGTAGATGAAAGCGGTGCGGATGACGTCTTCGTTGGCGGGGAGCTCGGTGGGCGAGGCCGCGAAGGCCCAGGCCGTGCTGCCGACCGCTGCGTTCAGCGCGTTCACCAGGTTGGCGAGGGCGTCGTCGCGGTCCTTGCCGAAGGCTGCCGAGTTCTCGATCTCCTCGAGCGAGACAACGTCGGCGTCGAGGGCGTTGATGGCCGCGACGATCTTCGCCTGCTGGCGTTCGAAGTTGACAGTGTTTGCGGCGCCGCGGGCGTCGCATCCGCTGCGCACGGTTATCGGGTTCCCGGCCCGGTCGCTGTAGTACGAGCAGCCAACGAGGGAATCACCGACGGTGGAGAAGTAGTTCAAGACGTTGAAGCTTGCCAGACGGATGTCCCCTCCCACGTCTTCGGGAGCCTCCGTGCGGGTATTGGCGAACGTGGCCGGCTGGACCGTGGCGGCGTTTGCCGCGGTGAGCGCCGTGGTGGGCTGGAATTTCCACGCGGAGTTGCGGTAGTCCAAGATCACGGGCTTGGTGAAGGTCACGGCCGCACCGATGCGCAGCGGGTCAGCGACAGTGAGGTACGGAACTGGGGTTCCCTGGTTGGTGTTGGAGAGGTAGTTCGTGCTCGCACCGTCGTCGAGGGTCACGGCGCGTGCGGCGTTGGCCGCGATGGCCGCCGTGTACTCGGCCGAGCCGGGCAGTGCTGTCACGGTCGGGTTCACCAGCGGCGTCGTTCCGGCGGCGAGGCCGATCTCGGCGTACTGGTTGGTTGTGTAGTTGTTGGTGACGGTGTAATCACCCTGGGGCGCGATGAGCATGCCCTCGAGGGTTTCCCGCTGCGCCTCGCTGGTCGGCAGCGACACCGTGACCGGTGTCGGCAAGGCTACGTCGGTGCCCGCGAGCTGGGTGACATCGTCAACGGTGCTGAAGGTGACCTCGGTCAGGCCGAAGAACTCCACGACGGTTCCGACGACCTGCACGTGGTCGCCGATCTTCACGTCGGCGGTGGCCGAGTTGGAGTACGCGAAGACGCCGTGCGAAGCGGTGTGGCTGGCGAAGTCGATATCGCCGCCGGTCCCTGAGGTCTGCAGGTAGAAGCCGTTGAAGCCGCCAGTCGGGTAGGCGGCCGTCACGACGCCGGACGTCTTGACGACCGTTCCGGCCAGCGGGCTCGTATCGGTCGTTCCCTGGATCGCGTTGATCGCAGTCAGCTCGGCGGGCACCGGGGTTGGGTCAGGGTCGGGTTCTGGGTCGACCGGGCTGCCGGTCTCGCCCGCCGTGTTTGTCGGCGTTGGAGTGGCCGAGCTGAAGTCGGCGGCGTTGACATCGGTGTCAATGAAGTTCGTGCGGTTCACCGAGGTGGTGACGGATGCGTTGGCTGCGGCCGTTCCCTCGTAGGTGTTCGAGCTGCCGTAACCGATCAGGTCGAGTATCTCGGGCTGCCCGGTGAGCGAGCCGATGGCGGGCGCAGACAGCGCTGCGGACTGGTTGGCGAAGAAGATCGTGCCGGAGCCGGCGGCAAAGGAGATGCCGGAGGCGGCATCCGCTTCTGGGAGCGACGCGCCATTTGTCGCGTTCGAGCCGCCCTGTACGAGGTAGTAGCCTCCGGCGGCGATGGTGCCGGTCAAAGCGAGGACCGAGGTCGGATTCGACGTCGAGCCCGACGCGCGATACTGAATCGACGTGCCGTCGAGCGAGACGTCGGCGTTGGTCGGGTTGTACAGCTCGACGAACTTGTTCAGGTAGGTCGCACCCGAGCTGCCCCCGTTCAGGTAGGCCTCGTTGATGACGACTCCGGTGCCGGCGGTGTTGGCGCTGGCCGGTATGGCAATGATCGGAGCGGCCGCGAGGCTTACCCCCAGAAGTGTGGCGAAAACCAGCCTCGAACGGCTGCGAACGGCGGATGACATGGATCTCCTCATTCATTGAACGATGGTCGTCTCATTGCACCCAGGGTCTTGCTCCCCGTGGAGTGGTTCCGGCCGGTGCAATAGTTCGCAGCCTAGTGACGGGCGGTGTCCGGGGGGTGAACTCCGCGCATTTCGCTCGTATGCGCAGCAGAAATCGGCGCCCCGCAGCACAGATAGCCGCGATCGAGCCGGTCACGCAGAATTCCGCCGGTTCAGGAACGAGTCAGGCGCTTCACCATGCGGGTGTTGCCGAGTGTGTTCGGCTTCACCCGTGCCAGGTCGAGAAACTCCGCGACGCCCTCATCGGGAGACCGCACGAGCTCGGCGTAGATGGCCGGATCGACGGTTTCGGTACCCATGTCGCTGAAGCCGTTGCGGGTGAAGAAGCCCACCTCGAACGTCAGGCAGAACAGTCGGCTCAAGCCGAGGTCGCGGGCATCCGCTTCGAGGCGTTGCATCATAGTGTAGCCGACGCCGTGGCCGAGCCAGTTTGCGTCGACGGCAAGGGTGCGCACCTCGCCAAGGTCTTCCCACATGACGTGCAGGGCGCCGCAGCCGATCAGCTTCCCTGAGGAGTCAACGGCCACCCGAAATTCCTGCACCGCCTCGTAGAACACGACGCGGTCCTTGCCGAGCAGGATGCGCTGCTGCACGAGCGGTTCGACCAGCGCTTCAATGCCGGGAACGTCACTGGTGCGGGCGCGGCGCACCGAATACTCCAGTTCGGGTTGTTCCGGCTCCCTCTGCTGCAATACGGTCACGCCTATCGGCCCCTCTCGTGGCTAAATCAGGATCAAACCACCAGTCTAGGGATCGTGCCGCGGGATTCCGCCGCCGCCGCCGCCCGCCGCCCCCGTCCCTTCTGAATTGGCCCCCACTTTTCGCCCCCACCAGAACGGATGCCCCGTCCAGCCGCCCTCTCCCCGCGCATAACTCCTGCAAATTGTGGCGGCCCCGGCCGGCCACCCCCGGAAAGACGCGGAAGTTGGCTGGAAGCCACAGAAATTGCAGGAGTTATGCGCGCCAGCCGGTGCTGGGGGAACGGAAAAGGCCCGGCAGACGAATCTGCCGGGCCTTCTGCCGCTGAACTAGCGCGGGGTGAAACCTAGTCGCTCGTGATCGCCAAGTCGGGGGTGGCCGGACCGGTGCCGACGGCGGCTGCGGTGTTCACTCCGACGCCGACCGAATCTGCCCGGGTCGTCGTGGTGAAGACGAGCTTGCCCTCGACGAAGTCCACGTGCACGTGGTCTCCGGCGTTGAGCTCGCCCTGAAGGATCTTCTCCGACAGGCGGTCCTCCACCTCGCGCTGGATGGCGCGGCGCAGCGGACGAGCACCGAGCGTCGGGTCGAATCCGACCTCGATCAGGTGTTCCTTGGCCGCAAGGGCGACTTCGACGGTCATGTCGCGGTCGAGCAGACGCACGCCGAGACGTTTGATGAACAGGTCGACGATCTGCAGCAGCTCGGGCTTGGTCAGCTGCGGGAACACGATGATCTCGTCCACGCGGTTGAGGAACTCGGGCTTGAAGTGCTTCTTCAGCTCGTCCTTGACCTTGCCGGCCATGCGCTCGTACCCGGTGGTGGTGTCGCCTTCCAGTTGGAAGCCGACCGGTCCGCCCGAGATGTCCTTGGTGCCGAGGTTGGTAGTCATGATGATGACGGTGTTCTTGAAGTCGACGACGCGACCCTGACCATCCGTCAACCGGCCCTCTTCCAGAATCTGGAGCAGGGAGTTGAAGATGTCAGGGTGAGCCTTTTCGATCTCGTCGAACAGCACCACGGAGAACGGCTTGCGCCGCACCTTCTCGGTGAGCTGGCCACCCTCTTCGAAGCCGACGAATCCGGGAGGCGCACCGAACAGTCGCGACACGGTGTGCTTCTCGCCGTACTCACTCATGTCGAGCGAGATCATGGCGGCCTCGTCGTCGAACAAGAACTCGGCGAGCGCCTTGGCGAGCTCGGTCTTGCCGACACCGGTGGGACCGGCGAAGACGAAGGATCCGGAGGGACGCTTCGGGTCCTTCAGGCCGGCACGGGTACGACGGATGGTCTTGGCGAGCGCCGAGATGGCCTCTTCCTGACCGATGACGCGCTGGTGCAGTGCCTTTTCCATGAAGACGAGCCGCGAGGACTCTTCCTCGGTGAGCTTGAACACCGGAATGCCGGTGGCCTGGGCCAGAACCTCGGCGATCAGGCCTTCGTCGACCACCGCGGTGGTCTTGACGTCGCCGGACTTCCACTTCTTCTCCAGGCGCAGACGCTCGCCGAGGAGGTTCTTCTCCTCGTCGCGCAGGCCGGCGGCCTTCTCGAAGTCCTGCTCCTCAATGGCGAGTTCCTTGGCGGCACGAACCACGGCGATTTTCTCGTCGAATTCCCGCAGCTCCGGCGGGCTCGACAGGATTGACAGGCGCAGGCGAGCGCCAGCCTCGTCGATCAGGTCGATGGCTTTGTCGGGCAGGAACCGGTCGGAGACGTAGCGGTCGGCGAGGTTCGCCGCGGCTACGAGGGCACCGTCGGTGATGGATACCTTGTGGTGCGCTTCATAGCGGTCGCGCAGTCCCTTGAGGATATTGATGGTGTGCGGCAGCGACGGCTCGTTCACCTGGATGGACTGGAAGCGGCGCTCGAGGGCGGCATCCTTCTCGAAGTGCTTGCGGTACTCGTCGAGGGTGGTCGCGCCGATGGTCTGCAGCTCACCACGGGCCAGCAACGGCTTGAGAATGGATGCGGCATCGATGGCGCCCTCGGCGGCACCCGCACCAACCAGGGTGTGGATCTCGTCGATGAAGACGATAATGTCGCCGCGGGTGCGGATCTCCTTGGTGACCTTTTTCAGGCGCTCTTCGAAGTCACCGCGGTAGCGGCTGCCGGCGATGAGCGAGCCGAGGTCGAGCGAGTAGAGCTGCTTGTCCTTGAGTGTCTCGGGCACATCGCCCTTGACGATCGCTTGGGCGAGCCCCTCGACGACGGCGGTCTTGCCGACGCCGGGCTCACCGATCAGCACGGGGTTGTTCTTGGTGCGACGCGAGAGGATCTGCATGACCCGCTCGATTTCTTTCTCGCGCCCGATGACCGGGTCGAGTTTGTTGTCGCGGGCCATCTGGGTGAGGTTGCGGCCGAACTGGTCGAGCACCTGGCTGCCGGCCGTGTTGGCCGCCTGCTCGTTGGCGCCGACCGCGACCTGCTCCTTGCCCTGGTAACCGGAGAGGAGCTGGATGACCTGCTGGCGCACGCGGTTGAGGTCGGCGCCGAGCTTGACGAGAACCTGGGCGGCAACGCCCTCGCCCTCGCGAATGAGGCCGAGCAGGATGTGCTCCGTGCCGATGTAGTTGTGGCCGAGCTGCAGCGCTTCGCGCAGGCTCAGCTCGAGAACCTTCTTCGCCCGCGGCGTGAAGGGAATGTGGCCGGTGGGCTGCTGCTGCCCCTGGCCAATGATGTCTTGTACCTGCTCGCGCACGGCATCCAGCGAGATGCCGAGGCTCTCCAGAGCCTTCGCGGCGACGCCTTCACCCTCGTGAATCAGCCCGAGCAGAATGTGCTCGGTGCCGATGTAGTTGTGGTTGAGCATCTTGGCCTCTTCCTGGGCCAAAACGACGACGCGACGAGCTCGGTCGGTAAATCTCTCAAACATATGATCGCTCCCTTGGCGCCAGGGCAGTTGGTGCCGTTACATCGAGAATAACCAGCCTGCGCCGCCCGCGGGCGTTTGTTCGCCGTAGGCGTGATACGCGCAGCGTGACGGATGCTGCGCGCTGGGCCCGCGCGCAGCATCCGCTTGACCGGGCGCTACTGCACGGCGGAAGTGAGCCGGGCGAGGTTGTCGAGGATGGTAGAGCGCAGCGGCTGCTTGCGCCACTCCTCGAGGGTCAACTCGCGACTGTTCAAACGGTTCTCATCCTCCATCGCCCGGAGGTTGCGCACGAACGACCGGCCGCGCACCATGAGCGAGACCTCCATGTTGAGGCTGAAGGAGCGCTGGTCCATATTGCTCGAGCCGACGACGGCGACCTCCTCGTCGATCGTGAAGTGCTTGGCGTGCAGAATGTACGGCGCCTTGTACATGTAGATGTGCACGCCGGCGGTCAGCAATTCCTCATAGTACGAGCGCTGGGCGTGATAAACCACGGCCTGGTCGCCGATCTCCGAGACGAACAGCTCAACGCGAAGCCCTCGCTGCACGGCGGTCGTGATGGCGTACATGATCGATTCGTCCGGCACGAAGTACGGGCTCGTGATGATGATGCGGTCCTGCGCGTAGTAGAGCAACGCGAGAAACAGGCGCAGGTTGTTCTCACCCTTGAACCCCGGGCCGCTCGGCACGACCTGGCAGTCGAGGGCATCGGTCACCGGCCGCGGATGCACCGGCTCAATGTCACGAGTGAGCAGCTCATTGGTTTCGCTGTACCAGTCGGTAATGAAGATGGCGTTGAGCCCCGACACGATCGGGCCTTCCAGCCGGGTCATGAAGTCTTTCCACTTCAGACCCCGACGAATGTTCTTACGCATGTTGTAGGTGCGGTCGATGATGTTCTGCGACCCCATGAAGCCGACCAGGCCGTCGACGATGAGCAGCTTGCGGTGGTTGCGCAGGTCGGGTCGCTGCCATTTACCCTTGAACGGCTGCACCGGAAGCATGAGTTCCCAGTCGATACCGGCATCCGTCAGCCGTTTCTTGGTCTGGCGAAAACCCGGCTTGCGCATTGATTGGATATGGTCCATTAGCACGCGCACGCTGACCCCGCGCCGGTGCGCCCGCTCGAGGGCGTCGAAGAACGGCGCGGTGGTGTGGTCGAGCGAGAGAATGTAGAACTCGACGTGCACGTATTTCTTGGCCAGGTCGATGTCGGCAATCATCGTGTCGAACGACAGCTGATAGTCGTTGATCAGGCTCGCGGTGTTGTCGCCGACGAGCGGCATCGCCCCGAGGTTGCGGTTGAGTTCAACGACCGATTCTAGCCAGCTGGGCCACGGGTGGTCGCGGCGCACGAGCTCCATGCCCTCGGTGCTGCCCTGGATGAACTGGTTGATCTCATCCTGCATCAATCGGCGCTTCTTCGGCAGGGTGCGGTAGCCGATCAGCAGAAAGAGCAGCACGCCGAGGTACGGGATGAAGAAAATGGTCAGCAACCAGGCCATGCCCGACATCGGGCGGCGGTTGCGAGGGACCACGATGATGGCCACGACGCGCACGGAAAAGTCGACGATCAGGGCCAGCAGAACGGTGATGGTCAGGCCGTCGATGCCGAACATTGGTACTTAGGTGGTCGGTTTGTCGAGACCGAGCCGGGCGCGTTCTTCGGCTTCGATTTGGGCGTACACCTTACGTTCGGTGCGGTCGGCGCGCAGGATTGAGCGCATCAGCATCCAGAAGATGAGGCCAAGCGCAATGGTGGGCACGACCGAAAAGAGCGCGTTACCCCAGAAGTTCTCAATCACACCCCCAGACTACGCGTAAAGGCTGGTGAAGCCCCTACTTGGTCAGGATGCCGTAGATTCCGCTGCCGAGAAAATACACGCCGACGCCGCCGACGATCACCCAGATCGCGATGCGGTTCATCGACGGCGGTTTGCGCCCGCCCTTGTCGGGCTCTAATTCGTCTTTGGGGAGATAGCTCATGAGTACCTACTAACTACTTGACCAGCGGGAAGAGGATTGTCTCGCGAATGCCGAGGCCGGTCAGGGCCATCAGCATACGGTCGATACCCATGCCCATGCCACCGGTTGGCGGCATGCCGTATTCGAGAGCGCGGAGGAATTCTTCGTCGAGGCGCATCGCTTCCGGGTCTCCCCCGGCGGCCAGGCTGGCCTGCTCGATGAAGCGTTCCCGCTGCACCACCGGGTCGACGAGCTCGGAGTAGCCGGTGGCCAGTTCGAAGCCGCGCACGTACAGGTCCCACTTCTCGACCACCCCGGCCACCGAGCGGTGGCCGCGCACGAGCGGGCTCGTGTCGATGGGAAAGTCCATCACGAAGGTCGGGCGCACCAGGTCGCCCTTAACGAAGTGCTCCCAGAGCTCTTCGACGTACTTGCCGTGAATCGGGTGGTCGATCTCGATGCCTTCGCGATCGGCGATCGCGACGAGGTCGGCGAGCGGCGTCTCGGGCGTGATCGTGATACCGGCCGCCGTGGACAGGCTGTCGTACATGCCGATGCGGTCCCAGTCGCCGCCGAGGTCGAACAAAGTACCGTCGGCCCAGGTGACCACGTGCGATCCGGCAATCGCGAACGCGGCATCCTGAATCAGCTTCTGGGTGAGGTCGGCGATGGAGTTGTAATCGCCGTACGCCTCATAGGCCTCGAGCATCGCGAACTCGGGCGAGTGGGTGGAGTCGGCGCCCTCATTGCGAAAGTTGCGGTTGATCTCGTAGACCCGGTCGATGCCGCCGACCACGGCCCGCTTCAAAAACAGCTCCGGCGCGATGCGCAGAAACAGTTCGGTGTCGAAGGCGTTGCTGTGGGTCTGAAATGGGCGAGCGGATGCCCCACCGTGCATGACCTGCAGCATCGGGGTCTCGATCTCGATGAACTCGAGGTCAGTGAACGTCTTGCGCAGGCTCGCGACGGCCTTCGAACGGGACAGCACGTTGGTGCGGGCCTGCTCGCGGCTGATCAGGTCGAGGTAGCGGCTGCGCACCCGCGTTTCTTCGCTGAGCTCGGAGTGCAGGTTCGGCAGCGGCAACAGCGCCTTCGCGGCGACCTGCCAATCGGTGACCATGATCGACAGTTCGCCGCGGCGGCTGGAGATGACCTCGCCGGTAACGAACAGGTGGTCGCCGAGGTCGACCAGGTCTTTCCAGGCGGCGAGTGACTCATCGCCGACGGCGGCGAGCGAAACCATGGCCTGAATGCGGGTGCCGTCGCCCGACTGCAGGCTGGCGAAGCACAGCTTGCCGGTATTGCGCAGGTGCACGATGCGGCCGGCCAGGCCGACGATGACGCCGGTGACGGCATCCGCTTCGAGCGTGCCGAATTCGGCGCGCACGGCCGGAATGGTGTGGGTCACCGGAACCGACACCGGGTACGCGCCGCCGGCCGGGCTGGCGGCCGCCGCGTTCAGGCGGTCGCGTTTGCCGAGGCGCACGGCCTTCTGCTCGTTCATTTCCGCGTCGGAGAAGCCCTCGTCGTCGGTCGAGATGGGCGGGGTGTTCTGGCTCATACGGGTCTCCGTTGGTGCTGTCAGTTCAGAAATAAAGCGGATGCTGCCTACCCGAGGGCAAGCGGCACGTTGTCAATCAGCCGGGTGGTACCGACCCGCGCGGCCACGAGCATCCGGGCCGGTCCGCGATAGGCGTCGTCGACCGGTACAAAGGTCTGCGGGTGCACGATCACGAGATAGTCCAGTTTAACCAGCGGCTGGGCGGCAATGCGTGCGTGTGCGGCAGCGAGGGCGGCGGCGGGTCCGGCCAGCGCCGCCTGCACGGCCGCGCGGAGCCCGGCGAACAGGGCTTGCGCCGCCGTATTCTGGGCGTCGTCGAGGTAGCGATTGCGGCTCGAGAGGGCCAGCCCGCTCGGCTCGCGCACCGTCTCGACGACCTCGATCGCGGTGCGCAGGTTGAGGTCGGCAACCATGCTCTGCACGAGAAAAACCTGCTGGCCGTCTTTTTGACCGAACACCGCCGTGTCCGGTGCCACGATGCCCAGCAGTTTCGCGACGACCGTGAGCATGCCGTCGAAGTGGCCCGGGCGCGCAGCTCCCTCGTAGGCGCTGCCGATCGGGCCAGCGGTCACCCGCGTGCCGTTCGCGCTGTCTGGATACATTTCGCTGGCCGTGGGCGCAAACACGACCGAAACGTTCTCGTCGGCAAGGGTGGCCAGGTCGGCATCGAGGGTGCGCGGGTACCGCTCGAGGTCTTCGCCGGCGCCGAACTGCAGCGGGTTCACGAAGATCGACACCACCACGATGTCGCCCAGAGCGCGCGCCCGCCGCACCAGCGCGAGGTGCCCGGCGTGCAGGGCCCCCATGGTCGGCACGAGCACGATGCGGGTGTCCCCGCCGACCAGCGCCGAACGGCCCCGGGCCTGACCGAGCCGGTGTTGCAGGGCGGTGATGGTGCTGATCACTTCGGGTGTGCTCATTCGATTGTCCGGTCGTCGTCAAGCGGATGCTGCCTGGGCGCGATTTCGTCCAGCCCGGTCAGGTCGAGGCGTTCCGGGCTCGTGCGCCCGAGGGCGTTCTCCATCGCGGAGCGCAGCAGCGGCCCCAGCACGGCTCCCGGCTGCTCCATCCCGATTCCGGCGAGCAGCCGCGTGGCCTGCTCGACGATCGACGTGGAGAATGCGGTGGCGATCTCGATGGCTTCAGCGTAGCTGGTGCGGTCGGCCTCGGCGACGATGAGCGGTTCGCCGCCCATCTCCACCGCGAGCGCCTGCCCGATCGGCAGCACCGGGCCGGGCGCGGTCACCGCGAAATAGCTGTCCGCGAGCCGGGCCAAATCGAGGCTCGTGCCGGTGAAGGCCATGGCTGGGTGGATGGCGAGTGGGATCGCTCCGGCTGCCTGGGCGGGCGCGAGCACCGCGGTGCCGAAGCGGGCGGAGGTGTGCAGCACAAGCTGGCCTGGCTGCCAGGTGTTCGTCACGGCGAGGCCCTGCACCAGACTCTCCAGCTGGGCATCGGGTACCGCGATGATGACCAGCTCACTGCGTTCGACCACCTCGGGCACGGTGAGGATCGGCACGAGCGGCAGGATGGCTTCGGCCCGATCACGGCTGGCCTGCGAGATCGCTGAGATGCCCACGATCGCGTGGCCGGCACCCGCGAGTGCGGCGCCGAGAATGGGGCCGACGTGGCCGGCTCCGATGATTCCGACGCCGAGGCGGCCGGGCTTGGCGTTCATTCTGTCTCTCCGTATTGATCTGCGGCTGGCTTCGGGGCCTCGTCGGCCCGGCTCCAGCGGTGGCTGGTGTCGGCGAGCGCCGAGCTGACCGCGCCGGTGGACATCCATTGGAAAAGCACGAGCGCTTCATCGACGTCGATGACGCTGAGCGACGCCGTGACCGGGCCGGCGACCGCGAGCAGGTCGGCCGAGGCGAGGCGCAGCAGACGCTTGATCGGGCCCTGCCTCACGCTCACACCCTGCATGCGGGCGAGCGGCACGAGGATCAGGTCGCGGGAGAGCACCCCGCGGCGGATCAGGGCGACATTGCCCGAGACCGCCCAGCCGGTGCGCCACCAGGAGAAGGGTCGCAGCCAGACAGCTCGCGATGGCGCATTGCTGTAGAAATCGGCGACTCCGGAATCAGCTTTGCGGCCGCCGAGCATGCCGTTTTCGACCAGCGCCCCATGGGTATCGGTGGTGAAGCCGGGGAGGGCCAGTTCGAGCACCTTCTCGACGTCGGCGAGGGTGCCGACCGGCAGAAGCACCGTGCTCGTTGGATTACCCGCGCTCGCCCCGGCAGCGTGCCCCGCTGTGTTGATGTTGATCTGCCACCAGCCGAAACGACGCCACAGAATGGGTTGGGACACCTTGATGGCGTGGATACGCCCGGGCGGCAGGGTCTGGCTGCTCGTGGAGAGCAGGCCGAACCCGACCCGCACGCCGTCAGCCGTGCCCGCGATCGTGAACCGCAGCTGCTTGGTGATGCGCGAGAAGTAGTAGCCGACGCTGCCGATCAGGCCGGGAAGCACGGCCACGAGCACCCAGCCGCTGCTGCCGGCGATCACGCTGACGATCAGCCCGATGCCGGCCAGGAGCAGAAAGACGGTGAAGCCGCTGAGCACGACCGACCCGATCAGCCGTCCGGGCGGAATGCGCACGACCGACTCCGGTGGGGCGGCGTCGGGGCCCCGTTCCGGGGCCACAAACTCGTTGTAGCGCGCCGCGGCGAAATCGCCGAGGGCCGAGTGCGCCGTGGGCGGGCCGATCAGGGTGGGGGCGGCGTCACCGCCGAGCACGGCCGGGACGGTTAGTGGTGGCGCGGCGTCCGCCGCTCTGCTCTGCCGCAGGCCGGAGGCGAGGTGCAGAATGTCGCGGCGTAGGTCATCCGCTAATTTCGAGCCGAGGTAGGCCAACTGCACGTTGCCGTCCTGACCCGCGACGGCGATGTCGAGCCGGGCGGCTCCGAACAGTCGGGGAATCAACGGCCGAGCCAGGTTCACCCCCTGCACCCGGTCGAGGCGCGCCTTGCGGTTGCTGCGAAAAACGAGGCCGCTGCGCACCTCGACGACTTCCCCGTTGATGCGAAAGGTGTGCATGCGCCAGGACAGGTAGAACGCGACAATTATGACCAGTAGCACGCCGGCGATGATGAGCAGCGCCCACCCGGTGCCGCCCCGCTGGTAGATCTCATCGATCGGGTCGCCGCCGTAGTTCTCCTCGCCCAGGAACAGGTCGATGAGCCGTTCGCGCAGGTTGGCGATCACGAAGCCGAGCACGGCCACCATGAAAATGCCGCCGCGCAGCAGTGGTGTCGCGGGGTGCAGTCGGTGCCACTGCCCGTCGGTGAGGTCGGTGCGCGGTGCAGCGAGTGGCGCCGGAACGGCGGGCTCGCTCACAGCCCCGCCCGGCGGATCTCGGCGAGCTCCACCAAACGGTCGCGCAGACTTTCGGCATCCGCTTCGGCCAGCCCGGGGATCGAGACCCCGGCGGTCGCCGCCGCGGTCACGAATTTGAGGTCGGCCAGACCGAGCCAGCGCGCCACCGGGCCGCGGGTGATATCGATGAGCTGCATGCGTCCGTAGGGCACCGCCACAAAGCGCTGAAAGAGGATGCCGCGGCGAAAGAGCAAATCATCCTCGCGCAGCAGATAGCCGATGGAGCGCACCCGGCGCGGTTCGAACACCAGGTTGATAATGGTCATCAGGAGCACCGCGAGGCCGACCCACAAGGCCCAGGCCTGCTCGAGCAGCAGCCAGAGCACGCTGGCACCGCCGCAGACCACGACGCCGAACAAAATGGTGCCGACGATCTCGACCAGCACGTACTTCGGGGAAACCCGCTTCCACTCGCCGACGCCGACCAGGTCAAGCCGTTCCGACGGTTCGACCCGCGCGTGTTCGGGTGGGTTCACATCGTCGGAATCAGGCACGCGTACCTCCGGGCTCGTCGGTATCGGTGTCGTCGTCGGGCGGAAGGGTGCAGAAGTGTTCGGCCACGAGGCCGGCCGCCAGCATGACGGCCGCGCCGATCGCCGTACCAATCGCGAGCCAGAGCGAAGTGACCGCCGGCACCACGGATCGGGTCAGGATGTACAGCACGATGCCGAGGGAACCGCCGAACAGCAGGGACGCTGAGAGTGAGGTCGCCTTCGACAGCACGGCCACCCGCATCGCCCAGAACGGGTCGATGCGGCGCAGCGCCTTGCGTCGGCTGCCCTGACGTACCCGCCAGGCCAGACTGACGACGACGGCCGCCAACAGGATGAGCGTTAGCGGCAGGGTAACCGGTGGAACGACGATGGGGGCACCGGATGCCGCGAACGCGATCTCGAGCAGAAAGCCGATCACGAGTCCGATGAGCAACACCGCGAGCAGCCCGGTCGCGTGCGAGCGCTTCATCGCGGTGTTCCCGGTGCCGGGTGGAGGGTGGCGGCATCCGTTGCCCGGCGCACTGTCTGGCCGGTCGCGGCGAGCAGGTCGCGCACCAGGCCCCGGCCGGGAACGGTGGCTTGCTCATCGAGGTCGAGCCAGGGGGCGAGCACGAAGTCGCGTTCCGCCGCGCGCGGGTGCGGCACGGTGAGGCGCGCGTCGTCGATGCTCAGCTGGCCAAAGGCGATGATGTCGATGTCGAGTGTGCGGTCGCCCCAGCGCTCGGCGCGCACCCGGCCGTGCTCGGCCTCGATGGCGTTGACGGCGTCGAGCAGCGCGTAGGCGCCGCCGGTGTAATCGATCGTGAGCACCGCGTTGAGATAGCGGGGGGCGCGCTCGTCAACACCGTCGAGTTTTACGGCTGCCGATTCGTAGCTCGGCGACACTGCGACGAGCGTCGCGCCGGGCAGGTCGGCGAGATCCCGCACGGCGCTCGCGAGCGTCGTTTCCCGGTCTCCGAGGTTGCTACCGAGGGCCAGAACGACTCGATCACCGGTCATGGCCGCACCCGGGTGATCTGCACAGCCACGTCGGTGAAGGGCACGGAGATGGGAGCCTGCGGCTTGTGCACCGTGACCTGCACCTTGAGCGCCGGTGGATGGGCCAGCACGACGGAGGCGATGCGTTCGGCGACGGTTTCGATGAGGTCGACGGGGTTGTGCTTGGCTGCGTCGGTGATTTGCTCGGCGAGTTCGCCATAGTGGATGGTCTGGGTCACGTCATCGCTCGCCGCCGCCGCGAGCAGATCGAGCCAGACGGTGACGTCAATGACGAAGTCCTGGCCGTTTTCTTTCTCGAAGTCGTAGACGCCATGGTGGGCGTTCACCCGCAGGCCGGTGAGGGTGATCGAATCAGTCATGGTTCCATTGTGTCGGACTCGAACGACCCGCCCGACAATTCATTGGTGGCCGGTGACGTCGATTGCCGGGCGTTGGACAGTACGTTGAGCGCCGCGCGGGTGCCGGCGACGTCGTGCACGCGCACCGCCCAGGCGCCCGCCTGTGCGGCCAGCACACTCACCACGGCGGTCGGCAGGTCACGGTCCTGCACGGGAGCGCCGTCCGGCAGAACCGCCGCCAGAAAGCGTTTGCGCGAGGCTCCGACGAGGATCGGAAGCCCCAGCGAGGCGAAGGCATCTAGCCGGTTGATTAGCTGCCAATTGTGTTCGGTCTTCTTGGAGAAGCCGAGGCCAGGGTCGAGCACGATGCGCTCGCGCGCCACGCCGGCGGCGGTCAACGCGTCCACCCGGGCGGTGAGCGCGACCATAACCTCGGTGACGACGTCGTCGTACTCCGTGAGGGCGTCCATCTGCTGGGCATGGGCACGCCAGTGCATGGCCACAAAGTTCAGGCCCGTGTCGGCGACGACAGCAGCCATGTCGGGGTCGGCCAACCCGCCGGAAACATCGTTGATGATGCTCGCTCCGGCTTTCGCTGCCGCGCGGGCCGTCGAGGCGTTGAGCGTGTCGATGCTCAGGCGCAGTCCCTGCCGGGCGAGTTCGGTGACGACCGGAATGACCCGGTTTTGTTCCTCGGCTGGAGTGACGCGGGTGGCACCCGGGCGAGTGGATTCACCGCCCACGTCGATCAGGTCGGCGCCCTGGGCGCGCAGCAGCAGTCCGTGCTCGATGGCGGCATCCGTTGCTGCCCACCGTCCGCCATCGCTGAAAGAGTCAGGTGTGACGTTGAGCACCCCCATGATGAGCGTCACTGGCCTGATCAGAGTCACTGGCCTGATCAGAGTCATTGGCCCGCGGCGATCAGGGCAATGATCTCGGCGCGGGCGGTCGGCTCGGTCAGCACGCCGCGGGAAGCCATGGTCACGGTCGAACTCGCGCTCTGGCGTGGGCCGCGGGTGCCGACACAGCCGTGCACGGCATCGAGCACGACGAGCACGCCGAGCGGGTCGAGGCCGTCCTGCAATGCGCCGGCGATCTCCTCGGTCAGGCGCTCCTGCAGCTGGGGCCGGGCTGCGATGGTTTCAACAACGGCGGGCAACCGGCCGAGGCCGACGACCCGGCCCCGTGGCAGGTAGGCCACGTGGGCGGTGCCCAGGAACGGCAGCAGGTGGTGTTCACAGATGGACCGAAAGGCGATGTCGCGCAGCAGCACGAGTTCCCCGGTGCTGTCCCCGACCGGAACGAAGTCCTGCAGGAGCTCCTGCGGGTCCTGGTCCAGGCCGGCGAAGAACTCGGCGTAGGCATCCGCTACTCGTCGCGGCGTGCTCTCCAGGCCGACCCGTTCCGGATTCTCGCCGATTGCGGCGAGAATCTCTGAAACGGCCGCCTCGATGCGTGCCCTGTCCACCGCCACGGGCGCCTAAGCGGTCGCGGGGCGGGGGGTGCGGGCCGGCGCGCGTTTCGGTTTGGCGGGGGCGGCGTCACCGCTCGTGATGCCACCGTCGACGGCGGCACCGTCGATGGGAGCCTTCGGAGCCGGCATCGCGATCGGCGGCACGTCAGACACGGGGCGCTTGTCGCTCGACAGCCACTGCGGGCGCGACGGGAGCTTTTCGACGTTGGCGAAGATCTCGGCGAGAGCGGTCTGGTCGAGCGTTTCGTGCTCGAGCAGTGCCGTGGCGAGGTCGTCCAGGATCACGCGGTTCTTGATCAAAACCTCGTAGGCCTCGTCGTGGGCGTCCTCGAGCAGCTGGCGCACCTCGCGGTCGACGCTCTCGGCCACGCGCTCCGAGTAGTCGCGCTGGTGGCCCATGTCGCGGCCGAGAAACACCTCACCGGAACCCTGGCCGAGCTTGAGCGGACCGACGACCGCGCTCATGCCGAACTCGGTGACCATCTTGCGGGCCGTCGCGGTGGCCTTCTCGATGTCGTTGGACGCGCCGCTGGTCGGGTCGTGAAAGATGATCTCCTCGGCGACACGGCCACCCATGGCGTAGGCCAGCTGGTCGAGCAGTTCGTTGCGGGTGACCGAGTAGCGGTCTTCAAGCGGCATGACCATCGTGTAGCCGAGGGCCCGGCCGCGCGGCAGAATTGTGATCTTGGTGACCGGGTCGGTGAAGTTCATGGCGGTCGCGACGAGGGCGTGGCCACCCTCGTGGTACGCCGTGATGAGCTTTTCCTTGTCGCGCATCACGCGGGTGCGGCGCTGCGGTCCGGCCATGACCCGGTCGACGGCCTCGTCCAGGGCCCGGTTGTCGATGAGCTGGGCGTTCGAGCGAGCGGTCAGCAGAGCGGCCTCGTTGAGCACATTTGCCAAGTCGGCGCCGGTGAAGCCGGGCGTTTTACGGGCGAGGACCTCGAGGTCAACACCGTCGGCCATCGGCTTGCCCTTGGAGTGCACCTCGAGGATGCGCTTGCGACCGAGCATGTCGGGCGCATCAACGCCGATCTGCCGGTCGAACCGGCCAGGGCGAAGCAGAGCGGGGTCGAGAATGTCTGGTCGGTTGGTGGCGGCGATCAGAATGACGTTCGCCTTCACGTCGAAGCCGTCCATCTCGACCAGCAGCTGGTTCAGGGTCTGCTCGCGTTCGTCGTGGCCGCCGCCCATTCCGGCACCACGGTGACGACCAACGGCGTCGATCTCGTCGATGAAGATAATGGCCGGGGCGTTTTCCTTGGCCTGGCTGAACAGGTCACGCACGCGGCTGGCTCCGACGCCGACGAACATTTCCACGAAGTCCGAGCCGCTGATCGCGTAAAACGGCACGTTGGCCTCGCCGGCCACGGCCCGGGCCAGCAGCGTCTTTCCGGTCCCGGGAGGGCCATACAGCAGAACGCCCTTGGGGATGCGGGCTCCGACCGCCTGGAACTTGGCCGGCTCCTTGAGGAAGTCTTTGATCTCTTCGAGCTCTTCGATGGCTTCATCGGCGCCGGCGACGTCGGCGAAGGTGACCTGTGGGCTTTCCTTGGAGACGAGCTTGGCCTTGGACTTGCCAAACTTCATGACCTTGCTGCCACCGCCCTGCATCGAGATCATGAGCCAGAAGAAGGCACCGATCAGCAGCACGGGCAGCAGGAAGCTCAGTACGGAGAGCACCCAGTTGGGCTGCGGCACCTCGTCGGTGAAGCCGTCCTTCGGGTTTGCTGCGGTCACCGCGGTGATGATCTCTTCACCACGCGGAGCAACGTAATAGAACTGAACCTGGGTGCCGAGGTCGCCGCTGGCCTTGGTCAGCGTGAGGTCGACGCGTTGTTCGCCATCGACGATAGTCGCCTCGGCGACGTTGCCCGATTCAAGAAAGCTCAGGCCCTCTTGTGTGCTGACCTCACGAAATCCGGACATGGTGATGAGGCTTGACCCCACCCAGACGGCGATGACGGCGAGCACAATGTACAAAATGGGGCCGCGGAGTAGCTTCTTGACGTTCATGGTGACCTCAGGCTAGCGCGCGTTTACAAGGGAATGCCGTGTGTTCGCCCAAAGGAAAACTCGGGCGCAGAGCCGAACGCTGTTAGAGCGCGGCGGCCGCGACGGTGGAATACACGTGCGGGGCGAGAATTCCGACCGAGCGCAGGTTGCGGTACTTCTCGTCATAGTCGAGGCCATAACCGACCACGAACTTGTTCGGAATGTTGAATCCGACGTATTTCACGTCGATGTCGACGCGCGCGGCATCCGGTTTGCGCAGCAGTGCGCAGATTTCAATGGATGCCGGACCGCGGGTTTTCAGGTTCGCCAGCAGCCACGAGAGGGTCAGGCCGGAGTCGATGATGTCCTCGACGATGAGCACGTTGCGGCCAGACAGGTCGGTGTCGAGGTCCTTGAGAATGCGCACGACGCCGCTGGACTGCGTGCCGGAGCCGTAGGAACTGACCGCCATCCAGTCCATCGTGATCGGGTGGCGCAGTTCGCGGGCCAGATCAGCCATGACCATGACGGCGCCCTTGAGCACGCCGACCAGCAGCAGATCGGTGCCGGCGTAGTCCGCTTCGATCTCGCGGCTCATTTCGGCCAGGCGATCGCGGATCTGCTCCTCGCTGATCAGGATCTCGGTGAGGTCGCCGTCAATGTCGCGAGGTTCCATATGAAAGGTGCAGTCCATTTCTTCAGATTTATGCTGGCACGGAAAAAATCAACAATCCGCCCTGCCGTATAACTCTAATACCCGGCAGGCTGAGTGCCCCCTGTCCATGCCAATCGGTCACGAGGGCCGCCACCGCCAGGGTCTGCCGCCGGTCGAGCCACACCCCACACTCCTGCTCCACTCCCAATCGGATCACGCGCTGCCGCACCGCAGCCGGCTGCGCTGCGAGAGCGGCCGCGTCGATCGTGCCATGAGCCCAGTGCCTGCGCGCGACCGCGTCGGCAAGCTCATCGAGCGCGTCGGAATCCTCGCGCAGCGCCTGAGCGGTGCGGGCGAGCGCCACGGCGACGCCGGGACCGAGCTCGCTTTCCAGCAGCGGCAGCACGGTTTCGCGCGCCCGCACCCGGGCATAGCGCGGGTCGAAATTCTGCGGGTCGGTCCACGGCGCGAGGCCGGCATCCGCACAAAATTGCCGGGTAGCGGCGCGACGGATGCCCAGCAACGGTCGTAAAATCGGCCCGGTTTGCGCCGCCATTCCGCGCAGGCTGGTCGGCCCGGAGCCCCGGGCCAGCCCGAGCAGCACGGTTTCGGCCTGGTCGTCGAGGGTATGACCGAGCAGCACGCCGCTCGCCCCGGTCTGCTCGAGCGCCGCAGTGAACGCCGCATAGCGTGCGGTGCGTGCGGCCGCCTCCGGGCCGGTTCCGTCGCCGTCGACCGTCACGCTCCAGACGAGCACGGGGTCGAGGCCAAGCTGGCGGGCGGTCTCGGCGGCTGCGACTGCGACATCCGCTGATCCGGTTTGCAGATTGTGATCGACGATGACCGCGCCGGCACGGATACCCGCGCGCCCGGCCTCGAAGGCGGTCGCCGCGGCCAGCGCGAGCGAATCGGCGCCGCCGCTGAGTCCAACAAGCACGAGCCCCTCGGTCGGCAGCAACGCGCGCACGGCCCGGCGAATATCGGCGATGGCCGGGGTCAGACGCGGGCGGCGGGTGGATTCCATCCAGTAACGTTATCCGCAGACTTAGATCAAGGGAGAAACAACGCCATGGCCGAATACGACGCAGTTATCGAAATCCCCCGCGGGAGCCGCAATAAGTACGAGGTGGACCACGAGACCGGCCGGGTCTATCTCGACCGCGTGCTCTACACGAGCTTTATGTACCCCACCGACTACGGCTACTTCGAGAACACCCTCGGCCTCGACGGCGACCCGGTCGACGTTCTCGTGCTGCTCGACTACCCGTTGTTCCCGGGCGTTGGCGTCTCCGTGCGTCCGGTCGGCGTGTTCAACATGACCGATGACGGCGGCTCAGACGCCAAGGTCATCGCCGTTCCGGCTGGCGACCCGCGCTGGGACCACATTCAGGATGTCCTCGACATTCCGGAGTACACCCGCAAGGAAATCGAGCACTTCTTCGAGCATTACAAGGACCTCGAGCCGAACAAGTGGGTCAAGACCGAGGGCTGGGGTGACGCCGCCGAAGCCAACCAGATCGTGGTTGACGGCATCGCGAAGCTGGCCGAAGAGGGCCACTAGCCCGCAGGACCTTCCTGAGGGGGCCCAAATCGACCTAAAACCGGTTTCGGTTGAACGGTTTGCGCCCCCTCAGCGCGAAACAGCAGGCGGGCGCTACGAACAGGGGCTCCGGTCACCGGTTATCCGGCGGCAGGAGCCCCCTTTTTGGTGTCTGGCTCGGGGCCCCCACCCGCGGGGGCTACATCAGAAAATCCGCCAAGTGCTGGTGCGGTCGTCGCACTGGTCTGCTGGCCATCGTGCGATCCCGCGAAGATCTCCAGAATTAGCTACACGTCCGGTCTCATGCGGGGCCTGAGAGCTCCGCGCTACGCTGCGGGGCGACCGACGTAGGGCGCAACAGCCCAGGACGACCAGATGCTGTGCACCCGCACGCGCGCCGAGGGGTTCGGAGCTTCGAGAATCTGCCCGCCGCCGACGTAAATCGCCACGTGGTAGTAATTGCCGGGGCTGCCCCAGAACAACAGGTCGCCCACCTGCACCTGCGCGAAGGAGACGAGCTTGCCCTGCCGCGCCATGGTGTTGTACTGGTCCGTGGCCGAGTGGGTGCCGATGTAGATGCCCGCCGCGGCGTAGGCCGCCTTGGTCAGACCCGAGCAGTCCCAGGCGTCGGGGCCGGAACCGCCGAAAACGTACCGGTCGCCGAGCTGGTCGCTGGCGAAGGCGAGAGCGGTGTCGACGGCACTCGCATTCGGCGCCGGAACGGTCGTACCGCCGCCAGCCGGAGCGCTCGGCACGCTCGGCACCACCGGAGTGACCGCGCCAGACCCCGAACCATTGCCGGAACCGGACCCAGAATCCGAGCCGGAACCCTCAGCGGCCGCGGCGTCCTGCGCCGCTGCGGCAGCGGCAGCATCCGCTATTGCCGCAGCGGACGCCTGAGCCTGCGCGAACGCTTTCGCTGCAGCGGCCGCTTCTTCGCCGACGTGAAAGCTGCGCTCAGCCTCGGCCGTGGTGTCCTTGAGCAGGGCGAGCTGCTCGAACAGCTCGCTCGACCGGCGTTGCTGAGTGTCGTAGGCTGCCTCGGCCGCCGCTGAGCTCGCAGCCGCCGCCTCAAAGGTGGTCTTGGACTCTGCGGTGAGGCGTTCGCGTTCGTCGGTGGCCGACGCCGCCTGGTCGCCGAGCGACTCGGCCGCGTTCTGGTCCTGGCGCGCTTCGGTGTAAATCTGCTCGGACTGCTCGCTGAGCTTGCTGGCTGTACCGAGCTGACTGAGCAGGTCATCGGCGCTGTTGCCGCTCAGGAACAGGTTGAGTGAGAGACCGTTGCCGCCGGACTTGGCGAGGTGGGCCGCGATCAGGCCGGCCCGCATCTTCGACGTCGCAGCGGCAGCCTCTGCCTTTTTCGCCTGCGCGTTCAGGCTGGCTTCCCGCTCGGTGGCGGCAGCCAGGGAGTCCTGGGTGATGCGATATTCCTCGGCCGCCATCTGTGCGGTCGTCACGGCGGTCGCCGACTGGGCGGCCAAACCGTCCAACAGCTCACCCAGCGTGGCAATTTCAGTCTGCTTGGTCGACTCGTTCTGCTTGGCCTTTTCGACGTCGTTCCAACTCGGGTAGTCCGGCGCGGCAAACGCCGCCCCGCCGGCCGCGGCAACGGATGCCGTCACGGCCGAGACCGCGCCGATCGCGACGGCCGAGAACAGGCGCTTCGATCGTGCGTGAACTCGTGCACGTGCAGTGGTGCTCGGTAACGCTGCGGTATTCCGTGCAGGTGTGCTGTTGTTAGCCAAGTACTGCTCCCCGGTCGGCCATGAATGGAACGGGATTGATGCGGTTTCCACCAATCCATACTTCGAAGTGCAGGTGGCAGCCGTTGGCGGCCCCGGTCTGTCCGGAGCTGGCGATGAGCTGCCCCGCCGATACCGACTGGCCGACACCCACGTTGTACCCGCCGTCGCGAATGTGGGCGTAGCCGGTCGAGACGTTGTCGCCGTGGCTGATCTTCACGAAGTTACCGTAGGTGCCGAGGCGTCCGGCCCAGGTGACGACGCCGGCGTGGGCGGCGTAGATGGGCGCGCCGCAACCGGTGCCGAGGTCTGTCGCGTAGTGAAAGCTTCCGCTGCACTGTCCGCCGCTGCCGCAAATGGTCGAGCGGGGGCCGTAGCCGCCGGTGATGCGTCCGCTGGCCGGTACGCCCCAGCCGGACATGCTCACCGTTCCGCCGGAGCCGCCCCTGGCGCGCGCTGCAGCCGCGGCCACCCGCGCACGTTCGGCCTCAGCCGCCACCCGAATTGCTTCGAGGCGGGCACGTTCGGCCACGCCAGCCTCGTAGCCGGCCGTTGTCGTGGCCTGGGCGTCGCGCATGAACTGCAACTGCTGCTCGAGCTCGATGCCCTTGGCTTCGGATTCGGCGAGGGCATTGGCCGCCGCCTCGGCCGCGGTCTGTGCCGCAACGAGGGCGGCCTCGGCGGCGACGCGCAACACTTCGCGTTCCGCCTGGGCGACCTTGGCCTGGTCCCCGAGCGACTGGGCGTTGTTCATGGCGGACTGCGCCTCGTCGTACACATCCGAACTGCGCTCAACCAACTTGCTCATACTGCCGAGTTTTGCCAGCAGCAGGTCGGCGTCGGCGCCGTCCCCTCCGCCTTCCAGGAACAGGTTGACGCTCAGGTCCGTGCCACCGGTGCGGTAGAGCTGGGCGGCGAGCTGGCCGGCCTGCTTGGTGGCGGTATCCGCTGTGGCCTTGCTGTCGTCTGCCTGCTTCTGGATGTCCTCGGCCCGACGGGTGGCATCGTCAAATTCTCGCTGCGCGTCTTCGAGTTCGATGGCGCTCTTCTCGGCGGCGGCCTGGGTCTCCTGCACCTGCACCTGCAGGCTGGCGATGAGATTCTCGATCGCGGTCACCTGCGCGGCGGCGGCACTGGTGTTCGCCTTGGCGTTCTGCAGATCCTGCCACGAAGGGTAATCGACCGCCCGCGCCGGGGCGGCCGGGGCAACCAGCGTGACCAGAAGGGTCATGGCTGCGACGACGCTGGTTAGCGCCAGGCCGTGCCGCGGCCACCGACTGCCCGCTCGAAAACGGCTGGCCGGAGCGTTTCCGGAGCGGCGGATCACGGCTGTAGAACGAATCATTGTTTCCCAACGGGCTTTCCAGCTGCAGCTTGCGCCGCAGCAGACTCTTCAGAGTAACAAATTGAGCAGGTTTGGCCCAGTTTCAACGCCGAATCTAACTCGCGAAAAGGGCTGTGGCCCGCACATTTGTGGGCGCGGTGCGAATTGGCGTCACAAAATGGGCAGCTTTCAAGCGGATGCTTCGCGCGTCGATTTGGCCTTCGCCCCACAAGACCGTATGCTTACTCTTCGGCAGCCATGAACTTTATGGCTCACGGCCCCATCGTTTAGCGGCCTAGGACGGCGCCCTTTCACGGCGTTAACACGGGTTCGAATCCCGTTGGGGCTACGCAAACTGCACGTGCACACAGAGTAAGTGAAAAAGTAGTAGAGAAATAGAATAGTCTTACCGAGTGCCTCGCACACAGATTCACAATTTTCACCTCGAGGCCCTGTAGCGCAGTTGGTTAGCGCGCCGCCCTGTCACGGCGGAGGTCGCCGGTTCAAGTCCGGTCAGGGTCGCAAAGGAAATATAGCCCTTTCGAAAGGAAGGGCTTTTTTTCTTAGAAGACGCGTTTTGACGTATCTTTGGGGCCCTGTAGCTCAGTTGGTAGAGCGTTCGACTGAAAATCGAAAGGTCACCGGATCGACGCCGGTCGGGGCCACCACCGCCACTCCCTAGGAAACTCACTCGTGAGGGACTCGGGGAGTGGCCTTTTTTATGCCCGGTCCGAGTCTCGGGCAGCGCGCCCTCGACATTGCGTCCGCGACAGTGCGTCCTCGACAGGGCGGGTGCGAGCTGCAGCTCACTTGCATCGTTGTCGTCGGGTTCCTGCGGCCCGGTGGCCTTGGCGACGGTTCGCGACGGCGAGATGGCCCTGAGCCAGAAACTGGTTCTGACTGCAGAAACGCTGTGCCGGCCCAGGCCTGAGCTCACGGTCGACGGCTCCAGCCCACTCGGGAAATTCCTCGGGCTGACTCCTTGACGGTGAGCACATCACGAAAAGTGAACCATGTGACGGATGCCCTCCCGACGCCCACCGACGACGGTGCCGCCGATCACCTGATCGGATTGCACCTGCCTGACATCGCCCTTGCATCGACATCGGGCGGTGAGATGAGCATCAAAAACGTCTCGCCCGGGCGCTGGATCATGTTTATCTATCCACGAACCGGTGTTCCGGGCCAGGCCGAGCCAATCGGATAGGCAGGCATTCCCGGAGCAAAGGGGTGCACCGCCGAAGCCTGCAGCTTTCGCGACAACCTGGCCCAGCTCTATGAGGCCGGTGCGCGATGCGTGACCGGGCTCTCCGTGCAGAGCAGCACTTACCGACGCGAGGCCGTCGAGCGGTTGCACCTGCCCTACCCGCTCCTCTCCGACGAGAATGGGCGATTGGCCGGGGCACTCAAACTCCCAACCTTCACTGTCGCAGGCTTGACACTTCTCAAGCGGATGACCCTCGTCGTCGACGGGCAGACCATCAGGCACGTGTTTTATCCCGTCTTCCCGGCGGACGCTCATGCAGAACAAGTCCGTGCCTGGCTGCGAGCAAATCCCGCGGACTGATGTCCCGAGAACAATCGCTGCCGGTCACCGTTTCAGGAAGCGCCCTTACGCGGAATCGAGCGGGACGGACCATCCATTCACGAGGCAGCGCGCATCAGGTGCCGAAGGTGGCAGCACCGACATCATCCGAAAGGAACACCTAGGCTCGAATGATGACCACGCGCACCGTTCTTATCCTGCTCGACGTCGATGGGGTACTGAACCCGCGGGTCGTCGGCCAGCGGCTTGTGCTCGATGCGCCGCGCCAGGAGCTCGTGCGGCGGCTCGCCGAGCTGGGATCCATCGTCTGGGCGACCACGTGGTCACCCACGCACACGTTTCACCTGACCCGGGACCTCGGCCTGGCAGCAGACACCGACGGCATCGCCTTTCCGCGCAACCTGCACGCCGCTCCGTCAGCTCCCGCACCGACAGCGAAGCTGCACTGGGTCGCCCGCTGGCTGGCCCGGCAGGAGCCGCAGCCCGACGCGGTGATCTGGATCGATGACATCCTGCGCCAGGATGCCGTCGCCTGGGCGGCCGCCGAGGCGCGACCCACGCTTCTGGTGCAGCCCGACATGAACATCGGACTCACCGCCGCGCACATCGACGACGTGCAGCGCTTCATCGCGCGCCTGGTGCCGACCGACACACCCACCAACCCACGGAGCGAGTCATGACCAGCACACCATCAGTGATCGTATTCGATGTCAACGAGACTCTCTCCGACATGTCCCCGCTGAGCGCCCGATTCGTGGAGATCGGCGCCCCGGCCGAACTGGCCCGAATCTGGTTCGCCGCGCTGCTGCGGGATGGCTTCGCCCTCGCCGCCGCGGGTGGTACTGCAAAATTCGCGACGATCGGTTCGGAGATTCTGCGCGGACTGCTCCGCGATGTGGCGCTCACCCGCAGTCTCGACGATGCCGTGACCCACATCATGAACGGCTTCCAATCGTTGAGCCTGCACCCGGACATCGCTGACGGAATCCGGGCCCTGAAAAGCGCGGGCATGCGCCTCGTGACATTGTCCAACGGATCGGATCAGGTAGCCGAGTCCCTGCTGACCCGGGCCGGGCTGCGGAGCGACTTCGAGGCCGTACTCACGGTAGAAGACGCCCCAGCGTGGAAGCCGGTTCAGGCCGCCTACGACTATGCCGCGGCTGCGTGCGGGGTTACAACGGGCGACTTGGTGCTGGTGGCCGTGCACCCCTGGGACATCCATGGGGCGGTCAGGGCAGGCCTGGGCACCGCGTGGTTGAACCGCACGGGCGAGGCCTACCCAAGCTACTTTGCGGCACCGGAGCACACGATCACCGCTTTGAGCGACCTCGCCCGTCGACTCAACTAGGGTACGAATGTGGCCGCTGAACGTCGGTTTGTGTCCGTCTGCGTCCAAAATGGGCACATGAGGACGATGACATCACCGAATACACACTTCCCGGTCTCCGACATCGTTCTCGGGCTGATGCGAGTTGTTCCCCTCGCCGACCAGGAGGTTCGATCCTTGGTTGGAGCCGCCCGGACGCCGGCATAAATTTCTTCGATCACGCCGACGTGTATGGCGGCGAGCCCCACGAATGCGAGCGGCGTTTCGGCGAAGCCGTCACGTTTTCCGCCGAAGGACGGGCAAGCGTCGCCATCCAGTCCAAGGTCGGCATTCGATCGGGCTTCTGGACTTCTCCAAGGGGCACATCCTACGGTCCGTCGACGAATCACTCGCGGCGTTGAAGACCGTTTACCTCGACCTGCTGCTGCACCGTCCCGACGCGCTCATGGAACAAGATGAGGTCGCCGAAGCCTTCAAGATTCTGCACGATGCGGGGAAAGTACTCAATTTCGGCGTCTCCAATCACACTCCCGGGCAGGTCGAGTTGCTGAAGCATTCGGTGGCGCAACCGCTCATCGTCAATCAGGTGCAATTGAGCATTACGCATGCGCCGCTAATCACCGCCGGCGTTTCGGCCGTGGGGTCTCATATCACCCTCACCAGGGGAGAATGGTACCGACTCTTCACTGCCACCGGACATATCTTGCCGTAGTCAGTCCCCTGCAACTCTTGGCGGTAAAAAAAAATGAATGTCGCACTCGGTCTTCTCACTCTCGTCGCCGTCGTCTGCGCGGCCAGTGCTCTCGCGAGGCGCCTGAACCTGTCCGTTCCACTGCTGCTGGTGGTCGTTGGAGTGATCGGCTCGTACCTGCCGTTTATTCCAGCGATCAAGCTGGATCCGGAACTGGTATTGGTGGGCATCCTGCCTCCATTGCTCTACGCGGCCGCCATTCGTACCTCCCTGGTCGAGTTCCGCACAAACCTGCGTTCTATCGCACTACTGTCGGTCGGCTACGTCATTTTCGGAACCGTAGCCATCGGCCTCATCGTCTGGTGGGTGATCCCGGAGATTCCGCTGGCTGCGGCGTTCGCCCTAGGCGCGGTGGTGGCTCCGCCGGACGCGGTAGCGGCGACCACGATTGCCCGTCGCGTTGGGCTACCGCGCCGGGTAGTGAGTCTTTTGGAGGGCGAGTCACTGGTCAACGATGCGACCGCACTGGTGCTCCTTCGCACGGCGATCGTTGCTATTGGCGGCAGCGTCACCGTCTGGCAGGTGGCGTCTGACATCGCTTTGGCCGCTGGTGGAGGTATCGTGATCGGACTAATCGCGGCGTGGCTCCTGTTGCAGATCCGAAAACGGGTGCGTAACGTCGCCATAAACACGTCCATGTCTCTCGCAGCCCCGTTCGTGGCCTATATCCCGGCGGAGGAGATCAACGCATCGGGCGTGTTGGCTGTCGTCGTGGCCGGCCTCGTGATCGGCACCAAGTCGCCAGCGATGCCCGGCGGCGCCTCCCGATTGAGTCAGCGCAGCAACTGGGCCACCGTCCAGTTTTTGCTCGAGAACTCCGTCTTTCTGCTGATCGGGTTACAGGTGCGCACAATTATTGAGGCGACCTCCGGCGATTCGCTTGGCGCCGCGCGCATCTGGGGCACCTGTATTGTCGTATTCGTCGCGGTTCTCCTGTTGCGCCCGGTGTGGGTGTTCCCGGCCATTTATCTGCCTCGGCTGATACCCAAAATTCGCGCGGCTGACCCCGCACCACCCTGGCAGTTGCCCACCATCGTGTCTTGGGCGGGTATGCGCGGTGTGGTCACCCTGGCTGCCGTGTTCGCCCTGCCAGAAGACGTCGCACACCGCCCCGTCCTCGTTCTCGCGGCCCTGGGAGTCGTGGCGGGAACGCTGGTTGTGCAAGGCCTCACCTTGCCGTGGCTGGTACGGGCCCTCGGCGTGCACGGCCCAGATATCCATGCGGATGCGCTCAGCCAGGCCGCGCTGATGGACCAGGCCACCGCCGCGGGAATCGAAAACCTGCGCCAGCACACCCGGCCCGGCGATTCTCCAGAGGTGCTGGCCATGCTCGAACGCCGCACGCAGGAACGCAACAGGGCAGCATGGGAGCGCCTCGGGCGTTCGGAGCTCGCAGACCGCACTCCCAGCAAGCGCTACGTGCAGCTGAGGCTGGCCATGCTCGATGCGGAGCGCGCCAGGGTTCTCAAACTGCGTCGCACCGGCGATTACGCCCACGAGGTGATCAGTGAAGTGCTGGAGATGCTCGACGTGGAGGAGTCCATGTTGGATTCCTCCACCGAGGGTGCGGACATCGACGCCCGCACCCCGGCCCGACCCGCCAATCGGCGCGACAACGACGAAGCGCGCCTGGGCGCGGGCGGCTGCGAGCACCTACGGACCGTGGGCGAGCAGTCAGTGCCGCAGGACCCTGAGTGTAAGGACTGTGTGCGCGAAGGCACCACCCCGGTACACCTTCGAATGTGCCTGGCCTGCGGAAACGTGGGGTGCTGCGATTCATCCGCGGGTCAGCACGCGACCAAGCATTTCCAACAGTCCGGCCACGCCATCATGTGCAGCGCCGAGCCGCGGGAATCATGGCGCTGGTGTTACGTTGACGAACTCCTCGGCTAGCGCGTGCTCGTCGACTCGTTGTAAGAACCGTCCCCGAGAGCTGCAGCTTTGGGCGGGGTGTCGACGAGTTTGAGGCCGACGATGCAGCCGATCAGGCCGAGCAGCAGCGCGATCTTCAGCCACGACACGCTCGCATCGCCGCTGATCATGGCCCAGACCACGGTGAGGGCCGCGCCGATGCCGACCCAGACGGCGTAGGCCGTTCCGATCGGAATCTCCCGCATCGCCCAGGCCAGACCGCCCATGCTGAGTGCAAGCGCACCGCCGAAGATAATGGTCGGCCACAACTTGCTGAAGCCCTCGGACTTGCCGAGCGCCGTCGCCCAGACAGCTTCCAGCACTCCGGACGCAATGAGTACGATCCACGACATGACTGCTACTCCTCGGCCAGTCTTGTCTTGTGCCGGGTACTGATCCGTCGTCCGGGGCCGCATTTCGCGACCTCCCTCGACCATAGGCAGACCCACTGGGCAAAGCCTGTGCAGAGCCGCACGAAACAAGCGGATGCCGCAGCATCCGTTCACCGGCAGCAGCCGTTACGCGATAAACGCGCGATAGGCGGGGTCGTTCGCGCGCAGCACGCGCAGCACGTTCTGGTAGCCGAGCTTGGCCAGGTCAGCGTCGCTCCAACCGCGACGCGACAGCTCGGCGAACAGGTTCGGGTACTCCGAGACGTCGGCCAGACCAACCGGCATGTCGGGGCAGCCGTCGAAGTCACCGCCGAGGCCGATGTGGTCGACGCCGGCCACCCGCCGGGCATGCTCAACATGGTCGGCAACGTGCGCGACCGTCACGAGCGGCTTGTACCCCGCCGAGCCTTCGTCTTCCCAGCGTCGGTAGTCGGCCGAGATGAACGCGGGCACGAAGGTGATCATCTGCACACCATTGTTGGCCTTGAGCTGGGTGAGAATCTGATCCGGCACGTTCCGCGGGTGGGGGTTGAGAGCAAAGCACGACGAGTGGCTGAAGATGAGCGGCAGCTCGGTCGCGTCCAGCGCGTCCTGCATGGTCGCGGCCGAGACGTGCGAGAGGTCGATCATCATGCCGATGCGGTTCATCTCCGCGATGACTGCTCTACCTCGATCATTTATTCCGTCGTGGGTCACATCGCCCACTGCTGCGTCAGCCCACTCGGTCGAGGAGTTCCAGGTCAGCGTCATATACCGCACACCCAGGCGGGCGTATTCGCGCAGCACGGCGAGCGAGTTGTTGATCTGATTGCCGCCTTCAACGCCCAGCAGCGACGCGATTCTTCCATTCAGCTGGGCGCGCTCGACGTCGTCGGCCGTGACGGCCCACTCGAAGTCGTCGGGATACGCCGCAATCAGGCGGTGAATGAAGTCGATCTGCTCGAGGGTTGCCTGGACCGAATCCGTCCCCTCCAGATCGGTGTGCACCCAAACCGACCAGAACTGGCCGTGTACGCCTCCGCGACGCAACTTGGGGACATCCGTTTGAAGCGCGCTGCGCCCGGAATCCTGCTCGGAATCGAGTCCGCTGACGGAATAGTCACGATGCGCGCGGCAGGCCCAGGCAAGATCGTTGTGTCCGTCAATGACAGGAAATCTCGTAAATCTTTCGGTCATGTGAATTCTCCCCGGCAATGCGTTGGCTCCGATCAGCCTACGACCCGCGCCGTGCGGGTGCGCGGCCGCCGATAACGCCCAAGTGTGCCGCAATACCGCACGTTAATGAGACGCCAAGCCGTTCGTGGCGACACAAACATGGCCCGTGACGGACTGCCCTACCCGGCACGGGGAAGCTGCCCCCCGTTGAGGTTACAGCGCGGCCGACTTGAATCGGGGTAGTCTCTGCCAGTAAGTTGCTGAGAAAGAATCATCTTCACTGCCGCGCTCCACCGAGAGACAAGTGCCAGCATCGTCACCTTGTCGCTAAGACCACCTGTTCCTGTAAACCCGACTGCAGGGAATGCAACGTGACACACACCCCGACCCGTCGCTCCACCGTCAGCGCAGCCTGCGCCAGTCCGGTGCCTCGCGCACCCGATTGCCCCTATCTGGCCGCGCCCTGGCGTTCGATCACACCGGGAAGCACGCATGAGTGAACCCGACTCCCCCGCGCCACTCCCGGTAGGCGATTCCCTTCGTCGCGCGCCGAAGCTCCGTCTCGTCGACCAGGCTGCGTCAGCCACCCGTGACATCGCGCTCGACACCCCGTCGTCGGGACTCATCTGGGCGCGCCGCTACCGCACGAAGCTGCGACTGACCGATGTCACCGTCATCGTGCTGGCCGTGGCTGTTGCCCTGGTCTTTCGGTTCGGTGTGCGCGGTATTCCGGCCGTTCCCGGATCGTTCAGCGCCAATTATTGGCTGGTGTCCCTGCTGATCGTGGTGACCTGGCTCGTCGCTCTCGAGCTGTTCCATACTCGCGATTCGCGCGTGGTGGGTGCGGGAGCGCACGAGTACAAACAGGTGGTGAATGCGAGCGCCGTGACCTTCGGCATGCTCGCCATCGCCTTTCTCATCTTGCAGGTTGACATCGCGCGCCTCTTTTTCATTCTCGCGCTGCCCCTCGGCGTCATCGCCCTGGTATTCGAACGGTGGTTGTGGCGCAAATGGCTGCTGCACCAGCGCACGTTCGGCCACTATCTTGCCCGGGTCATCGTGGTGGGAAACCGGGAGGACGTTGAGTATGTCGTCAGCCAGATCGACACCAAGTCTGGCGCCGCGTACTACATTGTCGGGGCCGCACTCGAAGAGAGCGACAGCGCTGAGATAGCCGCTGGCGACCGCCTGGTGCCGATCGTGTCCGATCTCGAACATGTCGCCGCGGCCGCATCGGCCATGGGCGTCGACACGGTCATCGTGGCCGGACAGCCCAGCGGTGGCAGCGCCTACATCCGCAACCTCGGCTGGGACCTCGAGGGCACGTCGGCCGAGCTCGTTCTCTCCAGCCGGCTAACGGATGTCGCTGGTCCCCGCATCCACTTCCGTCCCGTTGACGGCCTCCCGCTGATCCACGTCGAAATCCCCCGGTTCGAAGGGGGCCGTCATGCCCTCAAACGCACCCTGGACATCGTGACGACCGGACTCGCCATCGTGTTTCTGCTGCCCGTCCTGGCCGTGATCGCTGTGCTGATCAAGATCGACAGCCCCGGCCCGGTGCTGTTTCGCCAGGAGCGTTGCGGCCGCAATGGCCAGACCTTCCGCATGATCAAGTTCCGTTCCATGGTGGAGACGGCCGAAGACGACCTGGCTGGCCTCCTCGACCAGAACGAGGCCGCCGGGGTGCTGTTCAAGATTCGCAATGACCCCCGCATCACCAAGATCGGCCGAGTGCTGCGCAAGTACTCGCTCGACGAGCTGCCCCAGCTCTGGAACATCTTTGTGGGTGAAATGAGTCTGGTCGGCCCCCGTCCGCCGCTTCCGGAGGAAGTGCAGGGCTACGAGACCCACGTGCACCGACGCCTTTATATCAAGCCCGGTCTGACCGGCATGTGGCAGGTCAACGGGCGTTCCAACCTGAGTTGGGAAGACAGCGTTCGGCTCGACCTGTACTACGTCGAGAACTGGTCGCTGGCCGGCGATCTGATGATCATCTGGCGCACCTTCAAGACCGTCATCCAACCAGTAGGGGCGTATTGACATGACCGTGGGGACCGAACTCACTGCGCCCACCAGCCAACGACGCCTGCACATCGCAATGATCGGCACCCGCGGAGTACCCGCCACCTACGGTGGTTTTGAAACGGCCGTCGAGGAGATCGGCCGGCGAATGGTCGACCGCGGCCACGACGTAACCGTGTACTGCCGCCACACGGTAGAGCCCGCGCCAAAAGAATATCTCGGCATGACGCTGGTTGAGCTGCCGGCCCTGCGGCACAAGATTCTCGAAACCCTCAGCCACACCGGGCTCTCGGTGCTGCACGCGACCACCCATCGCCGCCTCGATGTCGCGTTCGTCTTCAACGCCGCCAATGCACCGTTCGTCCCTCTGTTGCGCCTGCGCGGAATTCCCAGCGTTGTGCACGTGGACGGACTCGAGTGGAAGCGCGACAAGTGGGGCCCAACCGGCCGCCGCTATTATCGGTGGGCCGAGGAGGTAGCTGTTCGTGAAGCGGATGCCCTGATCGCCGACGCGCAGGGAATCGTCGACTACTACCAGGATGAGTTCGAGGTGCCCACCGAGCTGATCTCGTACGGCACCAAGATTCTTACGGACACCCCGTGCGATCGGCTCGCCGAACTCGGCCTCCTCCCCGGCGGCTACCACCTCGTCGTCGCTCGGTTCGAGCCGGAGAACCATGTCGATGTGATCGTCGAAGGCTACCGGGCCAGCGGCGCCCTGCTTCCGCTCGTGGTGGTCGGCTCTGCACCGTACGCGGTCGATCACATCAATCGCATTGCCGACCTGGCCGCCTCCGATTCGCGTATCCGCATGATCGGAAGCGTCTGGGACCAGGGCCAGCTCGACCAGCTGTACGCGCACGCGGGCACCTACCTACACGGCCATTCCGTCGGCGGAACCAACCCCTCGCTGCTGCGGGCGATGGGTGCCGGCACCAAGGTCATCGCCTGGGATGTCGTCTTCAACCGGGAGGTGCTCGGCACCCACGGTGCCTACTTCAGCCACGCGGACTCGCTCGGCGCCCTGATCGAAGACTCCGAGCGGAGCCCCGATCGCACCGCCGAGGTCGGAACCGCGCTGCAGGAGCGGGCGGCGAAGTTATACAACTGGGACACTGTCACGGCGAGCTACGAGGGCCTTGCCCGCCGTGTGGCCGCTGGCTACAGCACGCACCATCAGAGCAGCGGCCGTGCCGAGGAGTCAACCTGGAGCCTGCCCGAGACCATGAGCCGGCAACCGTCAACCGCACCGTCCAGGGGAATCACACTATGACCAGCACGCCAGCCCCGACCGCGCAGCCAACGGAAGGCTATTTCGACACCGTACGCCGGTTGTCCTCCGCCCAGAAAGTCGCCACCCGCGGTGCGCCCGCCTACTCGGTCTACGTGAACCGACGAGTCGGCCGTTACATCGCGGCCGGCGCCTATCGGAAGGGACTCAGCCCCAATAATGTGACGGCGATCAGCGCCGGCTTCACGTTCTGCGCCATCGGGCTGCTCGCGATCGGCGAGCCGAGCTGGCTGCTCGGCATCACCGTGTGGCTGCTGCTGGCCGTCGGCTACGCCTTCGACTCGGCCGATGGCCAGGTCGCACGATTGCGTGGTGGTGGCTCAGCCTCCGGCGAATGGCTTGACCATGTCATCGACGCCATCAAGATCTCCACGCTCCACCTGGCCGTGCTGATCACCGCGTTCACGCATTTTGCCTTCACTGATCCGGCCTTGCTGCTGGTTCCGATCGGGTTCACCGCGGTGGCGGCCGTATCGTTCTTCGCGATGATCCTGAACGACTTGCTCAAGGCCAAGCATGCTCCCCTGGCTCCGCCATCGACCGCTCGCCGCACGGTGTTGCGCTCGCTCCTGGGGGTGCCTACCGATTACGGTGTGCTCTGCCTCGCGTTTGTGCTGCTCGGCGCTCCCCCGCTGTTCTTCGGGGTGTACGCCGTGCTCTTTGTCGCTAACGCACTGTATCTGGCGCTCGCTTTGGCCAAGTGGTTTCGGGACATGACCGCGCTGGGCGGCGTCGGAGCGACCCAGCCGTAGCTGGGCATCCGCTGCATCTGGACCGAGTATTCCAGCGCCCCTGAACTATTCGGCGACGTACCTCCTACTGGGGGATGTGCTGCGGCCCGACGAATGTGAGTTTTGATCAGCTTAATTGTAGTGTGGGCGCAACTGAACGGAGAATGCTGTGGAACCGATCGACTATTTGAGAACCATCACGAGGCGATGGCTGATCATCCTTATTGTCGGGCTGCTCGGCGGTGCGGCAGCGTGGGGGTATGCGGCGAGCCTGCCCCCGCAGTTCCAGGCCACCAACAGTGTTTTCGTCACGAGCGATCGCGGTGAGACCACCAGCGAACTCCTGCAGACCTCCACCTTCACGCAGAATCTCGTACAGTCCTATGCGCAGCTCGCGACGACGCCGACCGTTCTCGGCCCGGTGATCACCCGATTGGAACTGGATACGACCCCCCAGAGCCTCGCCGCCCAGGTGTCCGCCGTCACGCCGCTCAATACCGTGTTCATCAATATCACCTCCACCAGCACGTCAGCGGAGCAGGCCGTCGAGCTGGCCGACGCCGTTTCACTGTCGCTCGCCACGACGGTGGAGAGCCTGGCACCCAAGGGCCCCGACAATTTGCCGTCGATCTCGGTGAAGACCGTGTCACCCGCGCAACTCCCCGGTGCACCGTTTTCGCCCAATACCAGACTCATCGTGCTCACCGGCCTGCTGCTCGGCCTCATGGTCGGCGTGCTTTATGCCCTGGCCCGGGAGGTTCTCGATACCCGGGTGAGCACGCAGAAGGACCTCGACCGGGTTTCATCGGACCCGCTGCTCGGCATGGTCGGGCGTAAGCGGCGCTCCGACCCCGCGGGCCTGGCCATGCGGGTCATGCCCCACAGCGCGCTGGCCGAGGCCTACCGCCGGGTGCGCGCCAATCTCGAATTCATCGACGTTGACAGCCCGCCGCGCAGTACAGTCGTCACCTCCGCCGTCGCTCGCGACGGAAAATCCACGACCGCCATCAACCTTGCGCTGGCCATGGCCGAGCGCTCCGCGAAGGTGCTGCTGATCGACGCCGACCTGCGACGCCCGTCTATCGCCGAGCTGTGTGACCTCGAGGGCGACGTCGGCCTCACCACAATTTTGCTCGGCGACGTCGGACCCGAAGATGCCATCGTGCGCTGGTCCGATGGTCTCGATGTACTGCCGTCCGGTGCCGTCCCGCCGAACCCCGGGCGACTGCTCGGTTCGGCCGCGATGAAAACGCTGATGAAGCGCCTGCTCGAAGACTATGACTTCATCGTCGTCGACTCCCCTCCACTGCTTCCGGCGACCGACGCCCTCGGGCTATCTCACCTCACCGACGGCGCCATCGTTGTGGCTCGCTACAAAACGACCACCCGTCAGCAGCTCACGACCACCCTCGAGTCCCTCGAAGCGGTCAACGCCCGCATTCTCGGCATCGTACTGAACCAGGTGCGCGAACATCGCGCCGAGGTCTACTACGGACCGCTCGCACCCGTGAAGGGGGTGTCCGCACCAATGACCGGACCGGTCAACCGAGTCACGGCCACCCGAGCGCCCAAAGCCGCGTTCGATGACTCCGGCCGCCGCGACTCGGAATCGGCGCGGACCAAGTAGTGCGCATCCTCCAGTCGTTTCCGGAGGGCCGCGCCACGACCAACCCCTACCTCGTTCAACTCGACCGGGGGCTGCGGGAGCACGTGCAGGTTGACGGATTCTCTTGGTGGCGTGCGTTGATGGCACCATACGACGTGTTCCATGTGCACTGGCCAGAGATTCTGCTGCAGGGGCGCACCCCGGCGCGCGCTCTGGCTCGGCGCCTGCTGTTCGCACTTCTGCTGACGCGACTGCGGCTGCGCCACACGGCCGTGGTTCGTACGCTGCATAACCTGCGCAGCCACGAAGAGAAGTCACCGACCGAGCGGCGCCTGCTGCAAGCGTTCGACCGCCAAACCACCCTGTGGATCCGGCTCAACGCGTTCACTGCGCTTCCGGCGGGCGCGCTCGAACGTACGATTGCACACGGCGATTACCGCGAGTGGTATGCCGGTCAGACCTGCCCCTCGACAGTTCCCGGTCGCCTGCTCTATTTCGGCCTGATTCGCCCCTATAAGGGCATCAACACACTGATCGAGTGCTTCACGGCGATAACGGATGCTGCGGAATCGTCCGCAACGCTGCGGATCGTCGGTCAGCCCCACACGCCAGAGCTGGCCCGAACGTTGGGAGCTCTGGCGGCCGGAGACCCACGCATCAAATTCAGCCTGGGCTACGCGAGCGACGAGACGCTCGCCCACGAGATCGGCGAGGCCGAGCTAGTCGTCCTCCCGTACCAGGAGATGCACAATTCTGGCGCCACACTGTTGGCCTTGTCTCTCGGCCGCCCCGTTTTGGTGCCGCGGAACGCTGTCACCGAGGCGCTGGCGAACGAGGTGGGCGGCGACTGGGTGTTGACCTACCCCGACACACTCTCGCCCCAGGACCTCACCGATGCGCTCGCCGCCGCTCGGTTCTCGTCCCACACGGCTCGTCCCGATCTCTCGGCCCGCACCTGGGAGACCGGCGTGGCCGGGCACCTGGAGGCGTACGCGTGCGCGGTGCGCGCCGTTCGAGCGCGCTGAGCGCCCATCCACCGAGTTGGCTTTTCTAGCGCGTCCCGACGAACATCCAGGCGTCGGCGGCCAGGCGCCCGTCGACCGCCGGCAGGTCGGCCACGCCAGTTCCTACCCGCTTCTGCAGGGCGTGCATGACCGCGTTCGCCAGGGCCGGAACCCCGGCCCCGGGGGCGACGACGTCGTGGCCGTGCTCGGTGAGCCAGTCCGCGAGGCCGGTCTCCGACGTGGTGACGATATTGCACCCGTGGGCCAGACCCTCAACTATGGGCAGGCCAATTTGCTCGCGCCACGTTGCCGTTGGCTGAGACGGCAGGGCGAGCACTCTCGCGCGCCGCAGGTGAGCATGAATTTCACTGCGCGGCGGGTCGATAATGACCTCGATCGTCGGGTCCTGCTCGGCCGCTTGACGGGCCCGGTCTTCGAGGGCCCCCTTGCCGATGATGGTCAGCCGCGCTGCGGGGATGAGAGCGGTGACGCTCGGCCAGGCCGCAAGCAGTTCAGGAAAGCCCTTTCGTGCCACGAGGGCTCCGAGAAAAACAACGCGCGGCTCGCCAGGGCCGGAATCGACCGGGCAGGCACACGGGGCGGGCAAAGCCGGGATGACGGTGCTCGTGGTTCCGGCCGACGGCCGACGCAGGGCGCTGCCGTAGGTAATTCTCGCGGCATCCGTGCCGAAGGCGATGCGATCGGTGTGCCGCCAGACAAACCGCGACAGGCGGCTGTTGGCGAAGCGCCGCAGTCGACCCTCCTCGCCGACCGGGCGGACCAGAGGATTTGAGTTTTCCATGGCGTAGCTGACGATCGTCGCGCGCGGGCCACCGAGCAGCGACCGCGCTCGCAGGCCACTGATGGCCAGCGCACTGCCCCACACGCTTGAGAGCATAAGCGGTTCGTTGATTTCGAGGGTGGTCACCTTCGACCGAGCCAGCAGCCAGGCGGCGCGCACCGGACCGGCCTGCACGACGGTGAGCCCCTCCACCAGGGATTCGTGAAAGTCGTATCGTTTCGCCCGATAGAGAATGGTCGCCTCCGGCAACACATGGGCACGCTCAAGATAAGCGCTGCGCAGGGTTCGGTACAACCTCGCCCGTGTGGTTACGATCCGCATCCGGCGCGATCCCTTTCCTGCTCAGTGCCTGTCATCGAAATAGCGCCTTGCCTGGACAAATTACTGGGGCATCACAGCGATCAGGTCATCGAAGGTCGCCGTCATCGGGCTCACGGTGGCCGAGCCACTGACGTAGAACGCCACCCCGATCGAACCGGCCTGCTGCAGGGCGGCCGTTGAATCCGTCGCACTGACCTGCCAGGTATCAGGGGCAGGCTCACCGAGCTTCCACGCCATCGCCTTGAGCGTGGTCGGTACGGTGCCGGTGACTTGCACCCGCAGCTGCAACTGATCGCCCGCCACGTAGCTGAGGCCGGGGATGGTCAAGGACTTGAGACTCGTCGCATAATGCAGGATCTGCACCTGCACCGCCCCGGAGGCCAACAGCTTAACGCGGGCCCGATAGTCGTCCGTACCAACCCGACGCCCGATCGCCGTGAGGTAGACGCCGCCGCCGGTCACTGCCTGCTGCACGCCCGTTGTCACGGTCAGATCGGTTTCAGTGGTTGACACCGTGCTCAAATAGCCGTTGAGCATCCTGCCTGGCACGGCACGGAGTTTGGCCACGCCGTCACCGACCGCGTAGTTTGCTGCTGATCCGGTCGTGGTCCATGACCCGCCGAGGTCCGCTGCGCCGAAGCCGGTGCTCATGGCTCGGCTGAAGGCATCCGCTGCGAACGCCGTCGCCGGCGCTGGCGCCGGGTCGGTGACCACAACGCTGCGGGAAGCGCTCGCCGTTGCACCGGCATCGTCGGTGACAGTGAGCACGATTTCATAGGTGCCGGCTCCCGCGTAGCCGTGGGTTGCCGTTGCCACGGCGGCAGATTCGGTCGCGCCGTCTCCCCAGACCCAGGTGTAGCCCGCGATCGTGCCGTCCGCGTCAGTCGAACCGACGCCGTCGACAGCGACCGCAAGATCGGTGGCCGTCGACGTGAAGGCCGCAACCGGAGGCGCATTCTCCGGGGCTGGCGGCGGGGCGGCGGTGACCGTGACCGACTCGGTGACGGCCGAGGTGGCCCCGGCATCGTCGGTCACGGTCAAGGTGACCTCGTATATTCCCGACTCGGCATACGTGTGGCTCGCCTGGACGGCGGTGCCGGTGGCGCCATCGCCGAACGTCCACGCATAGCTCGCAATCTGTCCGTCGGAATCCGACGACGACGCCGCGTCAACCTGCAGGGCCAGGTCGTCGACCGAGGTGACGAAGGCTGCTGTAGGTGGCAGGTTGGCCGTGCTTCCTCCCGATCCGAGCGTGAAGTGCTGGCCGATGACCCTTGGCGCCAGGGCGGTGGAATAAACCGCAACCTCGTCGAGGGTACCGGCGAGCGCCGGGCTGCTCGAGCCCCAGGTAGGGTCGCTGCCAATGCGCCAGTATCCCGAGTAGGCCTGCGCCGCCGGTTGCGGATTCGTGCCCACCAGTGCGCCGTCGACGTAGAGCTGCATGCCGGCGGGAGACTGCACGGCGACTACGTGGTGACTCACGCCATCGTTGTAGGACGCGGCTGAGGTGACCGTGTTTGCTTTGCCAGTCCAGGTGCCGAAGACGAGACGCCCATCATCCTGCAGGTAGACGTGACGGTCATAGTTGGTCGACAGCCCGGTCTGGCGGTTGCCGAAGCCGATGATTTTTCCGCCCTGCGTCGTGGTCGTGTTGAACCAGGCCTCGAGCGAGTACGTCGTCGGATTCACGAATTGCGTGTCGCTGCTGACCGTTCCGCCGTTGAAGGTGGCGGCGGTATTGCTCGCCCCGGCGATCAGTGCGTCCGTACCCTTCGTGACGGCTCCGGAATACGTTCCGGAATTGCCCAACAGGCCAGCATCGAGGGCGCTCGTTCCGGCAGCTTCGCCGAGCCGCCAGTACAGGTCGGGTTCAGCACCGTACACGGCGGCACCGTAGGCATCGGCGGGGGCGGCCGGCACCGGTGAGGTGCGGCCGGATGCGACGTAGTGGTCGAGCACCTGCTGACGGCTCAGCGGGCCGTTGTACAGCGCGACCTCGTCGATATCGGCTGCAATGTACCCGCTCGTCGGCTGGCTGGTCCAGCTGCTGAGGGTATCTCCGCCGATTCGCCAGAATCCCTGGTAGACCTGCCCGGTCGTCACGTCGGAGCGATGGGCCGCGCGCGTGCCATCGATGTACAGCGTCATGCCCGCCGGGCTGAGGCTGGCCACAATGTGATGCCATTGCCCATCGTTATAGCTGTCACTCGTATTAATGGTGCGAAGCGCGCTGGGGTAGGCGCCGAACCAGATCTTGCCGCCGTTGTCCATATAGACGTGGCGGTCGTACCCGGCCGAGCTGCCGGTGGCCTTGTCACCAAATCCAACGATTTTACCGCCTCGGGTGGTTGTGGTTTTCACCCACGCCTCGACACTGAAGTTGTTCGACGATTCTTCCGCCGTTGCGGTCGAGGCCAGCCCGTTTGCCGTTCCGTCGAAGCGAGAGGCGGCCTGCTCAGCAATGGCGCCTGAGATATCTCTGGTCACGCCCGACCGCACTGCCAGGTCGGCTCCGCCGGTCCAGTCGAAGGCCGTTGTGCCCTCCGGCTCACCCAGTGGCCAATAAGACCGCGGTGAGTCACCCAAAACGGATGCCGCGTAGTCACTCAGCCCCGCTCCCTCGGCAACCGTGACCGAGGCCACGGCACCGATGCGACTGTTGCCGAATGGGTCGGTCACGCGGATGCGATAGTCGTAGCTTTGTCCCGGTGTCAGCCCGGTGTCGCTCCAACTGAGCATCGGCCGGTCCCAATCGGTGGAGTCGGCCAGGATGGTCGCGACGCTCACACCGTCCCTGAGCACTTCGTAGCTGAGGTTTTCGTTGTCACGGTCGTAGGCGCTCATCCAGCTCAGCCGGGTGCCTCCCGGCACG
Source organism: Cryobacterium sp. Hh38 (assembly GCF_004403235.1). Classification (NCBI taxonomy): domain Bacteria; kingdom Bacillati; phylum Actinomycetota; class Actinomycetes; order Micrococcales; family Microbacteriaceae; genus Cryobacterium; species Cryobacterium sp. Hh38. The sequence continues at coordinate 48,088 of NZ_SOHD01000023.1, forward strand.
AAGGACGCGACGGACGGCACGAAGTCTGCGGCCACGAAGGAGGTATTTGTGACCCGCGGGCCTTCTTTATTCGGGGCGATGGTCCGAGCCGCGAACCGCGCGAGCCCCTGCTGCCCTTTATTGTTTACGATCGTGAACTCGCCGCCATAGAGCAGGTAGTCCTCATTCGCGGTGATGTTCCATGGTCCCTGCCCTTGACCGGTGTACGTGCCCGAATTGATATCCGGGTAGAAGGTCAGCAGGTCGGGCCGGGGCGTTCCCTCAAAGTTGTAATACGAGCCGCCTGTCCGGTTTCTGGTGATGATTCCCTTCGCCTCCGATGTGAACGTCAGGGTGCGGTGGAAGGTCCACGGGTCGGTCTGCGGCGGGCCAGCGATGTTGCCACAAAAGTGAGCGTGCGAGGTGGTGTAGACGACGTCGCCCACTGGCACGGCAGAGTAGGTATCGCCGTGGCAGTCCTCGACCCAGATCAGCGCGCCCTCGTCCCAGCTGGCGCGAAACGCACCCTCGAGAGTTCCGCCGGTTCCGAAGACATAACCGGTTCCGATCACGCCCTGATCCGACGAGGTCAGGCTCAAGATGGCGGCGTCCTTGCCGCCGTTACGAATGATCGAGTTGATCTTCCACGGAAGGGACGCGCCGGTGGCGGCATCCGTTGCGGCCATGCCATAGCCGGGGTTGGAGCTGCCGTTGTACGAGGTGAACGCGCCGCCGATGACGACTCGGCCCCCGTCAGGCGAGATGGTCAGTGCGTTGACCCCGCCGCCGGCCGGCGTACCGGTCCAGGTGCCGAGTGCACCGTTGGACGCAGCGAATGAGGCCGTCATGGTGCGAGCCTGTCCCCCGGCGGTGGAAAAGGTTCCTCCGGCATAGACCGTGTCGCCGAAGAATCCCAGCGCCTTCACAGAGGCGTTCACGACCGGCTTCCAGGTGGAGACCAGGGCGCCCGTACCGGTGTCAAAGGCCGCCAGGCGGTACCGAGTGTCCGAACCGACCCTGGTGAAGGACCCGCCGGCGTAGACCCGGGTACCGTCGGCCGAGGCGACCAGAGCACGGACGGCTCCGTTGACGTTGGGGTTGAACGAGGAAAGGAGTTGTCCGGTGGTGAGGTTGTAGGCGAGCAGGTTGTTGCGCACCACCTCGTTGGCACCTCGGGCCGAGCCGGCCGGGCGAGCCCTGGTGAATTCCCCTCCCACGTACACCGTGTTCCCCACGATCAGCTGAGTCCAAACGACACCGTTGATCTGTGTCGTCGGCAGCGAATCCGCGGCGACCGTGGCCGGAGTGCCGACATCGACCGGTGCGGAATCCGCCAGCGCCACCGCTGGGACGCTCAGAACTCCGGCGATTACGGCGACCGCCGTCGCCAGAGCGAGCCAGCCTGCCCGTGCCAGGTGGGCCAGACGCGGGGTTCCACTGGGCGCTGGATCGACAAGACGGCGCGAAGGAATGAGCAGAGGAGCAGCCACCAGAAGGCCTCACTTAGGGTTTGGACCGTAGCCGTCGAATAGCCACCGCACTAGTTCGCAGTATATTGAGTCTTTGTCAGTTACCAATGCCCCCCATACAGGGGATTGGTGCTGGGCTAGCGCTTGTACTCGTGATAAATCGACCCCACGGAGCCGCTCAGCATGCCGGCACCGCGGGCAGCGGTGCGCAGCCCCCGGGCCCGATGGGGCAATTGTCCGATGATCAATCCGGTCAGGTAGCGGGCAAGGCCGCCCAGTACCCGCGCGGTGCCGCGGGCGACCATGGTGGCTCGCACGAGCATCCGCTCGCCGTGCGCGGTGTCGTCGAGATTGATTCGACTCCAGGTATTGCCCATGCGGAAAGCGCGCTGCAGCACCCATTCTCGGGTGAGCCGGCTGGCTGGGACCACGTCGATGACAATGGCCTCATCGCACCAGATCATTTGCCCGCCGAGGCGATGCAGCTGCCGGGTGAACAACGAATCCGAACCGCCGGAAATGCCGAACCGTTCGTCGAACTGCAGGCCGAGGCGGCGCACCTGAACGAGGTCAAGGAGCAGATTGTTGGTGGCGGCGAGCGAAACCGGCGTCCCCGTGGCGAATCGGCGGCGCTCAAAGAAGCCGCCGGCCCGAATCCACGGTTCAGGCTCCGTGTCGTATCGCGAGAGCACCGGACCGACCACGGCGGCCGGGCGAAAAGTAGCGTAGGTGTCGAGAAGCTGCATGAGCCACTGGGCAGTGGGCCGCTCATCATCATCGATGAAGATCAGCACTTGGGCATGATCTGCTTCCGTCAAGGCCCGATTGCGACCGGCCGCGATCCCAGGAATCGGTTCATGCACGTACCGCACCGGCACGGAGCCACTCGAAGCGGCGACCGCAGCCACCTGGTCACGTGCACCGCCGTGCGGATCGTTGTCCACGACGAGAATCTCGATCGACCGAGAAACCGTGGCGGCCTGGTCAAGGAGCTCTGGCAGCAACTCCACCAGGTCATGGGCTCGACAATAGGTGAGGACCGCGATCACGACGCTGACCTTACCACCCGGATATTCTTTGGTCACGATTCCCCCTCTTTGGCATTTCGCCATCACAAATCCTGCACAAGCAGCGGTGCCGCTCACCTCCGATCAGTCACGCTGATCGGCCTCTACCGGCATCGGTCAATTGACGCGCAGGGCGACGAAATCGTCGAAGGCCGTGGTGACCGGAGTCACGGTAGCCGTTGACCCGAGGTAGAGGGCCAGTCCGACCGAGCCCGACGCCTGCATGGCGGGCGTGGCATCCGTCGTACTGAGCTGCCAGGCCGACGGCTCGGTGCCGCCGACGCTCCAGACTTTAGCCCGAATGGTCGTAGGCCCGGTGCCGAAAACCTGCAGCCGGACCCGAAGCTGGGTTCCTGTCGTGTAGGTCAGCCCGGCGATGTTTTGCACTGTTAAGGTCGTCGCACCGTGCATGAGCTGCAGCTGCACAACACCCGTTGGCAGGAACTTGACCCTGGCCCGGTAATCATCGGTGCCAACTCGTCGGCCGATAACCGACGAGTACGCTCCCGAGCCGGTGGCCGCCTGCTGAAGTGCAATCGTCACACTCACGTCACTGTCAGCCACGGACACACCCGACAGATATCCGTTGACCGTGGTTCCGGCCGCGGCTTTAAACCGCCCGACACCTTCACTGACCGAGGAGTTCCCCGACGATCCGGTCGTGGTCCACGCGCCTCCGCTGGCGGCTGTGCCGAGCCCGCTGCTCAAGACGCGGGAAAACGCGTCGATTGCCACGGGAAGTTTGGGATCAACAGCCGGCACGAGCACGTTCTGCGTCGTCACGGCCGTTGCGCCAGAGTCATCGGCAACCGTGAGGGAGACCGGATAACTGCCGTCGACGGTGTAGCTGTGCGTGGCTGTTTTGCCAGTCGAATTCGTCCCGTCGCCCCACGACCAGGCGTATCCTGCAACGGTGCCATCAGCATCCGTCGAAGCGGATGCGTCCACCGAAACGGCAAGCGGCGACGTCTGGTAGCTAAAGGCCGCGGTCGGCTGCACGTTGGCCTGAGGGCCGGAGCTGCCCACGGCGTAGTGGTTCGCGATGGATGCCGCCCCGAGTGCGGCCGGATACACGGCGACTTCATCAATGTCAGCGGCGATGTAGTCGCTCAGGGGCCGACTGGTCCAGCCGCTCAGATTGTCGCCGCCAATGCGCCAGTAGCCTTGAATCGGGGCGGCGGACGTCGTGTCGGTGCGTTGGGCGGCGAGTGCTCCGTCGATGTACAGCGACATACCGTTTGCGCCGACAGTGGCGACGATGTGGTGCCACTGTCCGTCATTGTAGGACCCCGTCGTATTGACCGTGCGCAGAGCACCCGGCTTGACTCCGAACCAGATTCGGCCGGTATTGTCCATATAAACGTGGCGGTCGTAGGCGGCGGAGTTGGCGGTGGCGCTATTGCCGAGGCCGATTATTTTACCGCCACGCTTGGTCGTGGTCTTGACCCAGGACTCAACGCTGAAGTCGCCGCGCGGCGTTTCAAACGCGCTGGACGTGGCGAACCCAGCAGTAGTGCCGCTGAACCGCGAAGCAGAGCCATCGTCACCGCTGAGGGCGCCCGCGACGCCTCTGGTCACGCCAGAGTTGGTTTGCGCATTGGCGGCGGCGGCCCAGTCGAAGGCCGTCGTTCCGCCGGCTTCGCCGAGCGGCCAGTAGGACGTCGGCGAGTCCGCACGAACCGCGGATGCATACGCGCTGTAGATCCCGGCACTTGCGACGTTAACGGATGCCGGACTTCCGGTCTTCACGTTGCCAAACGGGTCGCTCACCCTGATCTGATAGGAATATGCCTGCCCGGGGGACAGTCCACTGTCCGTCCAGCCCATGCTGGGTCGGGACCAGTCGACGGATAGGCCCAATACGGTGCCGACCGATACTCCATCACGCAGAACTTCGTACTTGAGTCGCTCATTGTCACGGTCGTAGGCCGACTTCCACCCAATGCGCACCGTGCCGGTCGAGAGCGATTGCAGGTCTGGAACGAAAGCCGACGCGACGAAGGCCGCGTTGGCCAAGCGGGGCCCTTCTTTATTGGTCGCGGTCGTGGAGCTGGCGAATCGCGCCAGACCCTGCTGCCCCTTGTTGTTGACATTGGTGAACTCGCCGGCGTACAAGAGGTATTGACCATTGGTCACGACGTTCCAGGGACCCTGCCCTTGCCCGGTGTAGACGCCGGTGTTGATGTCCGGGTAAAAGCTCAACAGGCTCGGTCGAGGTTTGCCGACGAAGTTGTCGTAGCTGCCCACGGCGTTTGGCGTAATGAGTCCGGTGGTGGCCATCGTGAACGACAGGGTGCGGTGGTAGGAGCGCGGCGCCGTCTCGACCGGTCCGCCAATATTGCCGCAGTAGTGCGCGTGGCCGGTGGTGTAGACGACATTCTGCGTCGGGGCCGCGGAGTAGGTGTCACCGTGGCAGTCTTCCATCCAGATGATCGAACCGTCCGACCAGCTGGCGCGGAAAGTGCCCTCGAAGTTGGCGCCAGCGCCATAGTCGTATCCAGTGCCGAAGACACCATCGGACGAGGAGGTCAGGCTCGTGATCCCGCCGTTGATCCCTCCGTTACGGAGTAGCGAGTTGACCGCCCAGGGCAGGGAGGCGCCGGTGACGGCGTCGAGGGCCGCCATCCCGTAGCCGGGGGTGCTGGCGCCGTTGTACGAGGTGAAGGCGCCGCCGATAATGACCTTGGCACCATCGGGCGAGACGGTGAGGGCGTTGACGGCGCCGCCGCTCGGGGTTCCTGACCAGGCCTTCAACGCACCGTTGGAGGCGTCAAAGGACGCAATCTGAGGGCGCGGCTGACCACCGGCAGTGCTGAAGACCCCGCCAGCGAACAACGTGCCACCCGAAAATCCGAGCGCTTTGACCTGAGCGTTCAGGACTGGGGCAAACGAGGCGACGAGCGCGCCCGTGCCGGTGTCAAAGGCCGCCAGACGGTACCGATTGGCTCCGCTCACGGAGGTGAACGAGCCGCCGGCATAGATTCTGCTGCCGTCTGCGGAGGCGACGAGTGCTCGAACTGCACCGTTGGGGTTTGGGCTGAACGTCGGGATCAGCACACCGGTCGTCAGGTTGTAGGCGAGCAGATTGGTGCGCACCACCTCATTCACCCCAACGCCGGAGCCGGCCGGGCGGGCTCTGGTGAATTCACCCCCCACATAGACTGTGGTGCCAACGATCAGCTGGGTCCACACCACACCGTTGATCTGCGCGGTGGGCAGGGAATCCGCGGCCATCGTCACCGGCGTCGCCGGATCGGTAGGAGCGGTGTCGGCTACGGCCTGAAGTGGAACCGTGAGAACGGCGGCGACAACCGCGACAGCGGTCAGCAATCCGAAAACACCGGCGCGTGCTGGCCGCTTACGAACCGAAATCAGACCTGCGAGGTTCAGTCGAGACGCGTAGAGAGATCCCACGATATTTCCTTACTCGGATGAAGAGCGGGGCCGTCGGGTGGCCGTCGCATTCAATGGAGTCTAGTGAGATTTTCTCAGTACGGAATGCCCTCTATAGGGGGCAGCCATTTGCACGGCCTGGTCAGTGCGGTGCCGTGCCCTCAAAGAGCACGATCGGCACGCCAGCCGAGTAGTCGACAGCGATCTGCACTTCGTCTCGCGCATCAGCGGGGACAGTGAAAACGAACACGCCCTGCGCGGCCTGGCCCGCGGCGACCGCGTCAGGAAATGGGACTCCGCCTGGCGCGGCAAGTTCGGTGGCCGGCGACTGGGCAGCCCCAAAGAAGAAGTTGACGACGGTTGACGTCAACGACACGGTCGCAGCCGTGTCGTTGCGAACAGAGACGGCGAACCGGAGCGACGGCCCGGCAATCTCGCCCGGTCCCCGCGCCACACCCTCGACCGCCTCGAGCTCGCTGATACTGAACACGACCCCGGGCACGGCCACGGCGGGGTCCGTCAGTGGGACCGGTTCCTGAACCTGTGGCGGAGCGACCTCGCTCGATGGAACGCCGACTCCGGCGTTCGGGTCGGGGACGCTCGGGGCGGGCGGCGTCGTTTCGGCCGGCACGGGGCTGGGCGAAGGGCCGGGCGACCGAGAGGGAGCGGGGGATGGGGTCGTCACGGACCGCGTCGCGGTGACATCGGCCGAATCGGCACGTTGGGATGCCCAACCGTTAGCCACCAGCATGATGACCACGAGCAGGGCCAGCAGTCCGGCCCCGGCGATCCACCACAGCCGACGCCGCGAGCCCGCGGTTTCGGGACCGGTATCGGAGGGGTGGTGCACGACCATGGTAGAACTCCAAGCTGAGGACCCGCTCAAAAAATGAATAGGGTGAAGACGTCGTTGAGCCATTAATACACGCGTGGGGTTTCTTTCCAAGGGGGCACCTGAGCCCACTTTTGGGGGTCCCCGCCCACCCTGTACAGTGTGTGAAAGCTGCCGACCACTGATGAGGCCCACACATGCGCATCGCAATCCTGCACGGGAACAATGACGCCTACGGGGCCTCTCGCGTGCTCATTCAGGAAATCTCCTGCCTCCTCAGCCTCGGCCACACGGTGGCCGTCATCGTGCCAAATGGTGGACCACTGGCAGAAGATCTGGCTCAGTCCGGACTCTCTGCGACCGTCATCGTTGACCCGGGGCTGTCGGTCCTGAGGCTCAGCAAGATCTCAGACCTCCTGCATCCGATTCGTCTTCGACCAGAAATTACCCACGCCGACGTCGTGGTCTTGTGGACGCTCGCCCTCGCCGCGTACATTCCACTCCTGCGCCTGAAACGCAAGAGCTTTTACCTGTCGGTGCACGAGCTGCTCCCCAGCCGCTTGGGAAATCTCCTGGTTCGGGTACTCCTGGCCCCCGGCCGCTTTCCGATCTGCGCCTGCAGCGAAGCCACGGCAGCGTGGCTGGAGCAAAACGGGGTCGCCCGCACGCGGCTGACCGTGACGTCGCCCGTGTTCGACCCGGTCACGCTCGTCAGAGCACCGACGCTCCACGACCCGTTCACCCTCGCCGTCGTCGGCCGCGTCAATGGCCGCCGGGGACACCTCGAGGTGACTCAGGCGCTCCAATCCCTGTGGCCGGCGGTAAGCCCCGACCCTCCGACAACCGGTTCGTCCTGGCGACTGCTTCTGTTCGGTGCGCCATTTCCCGGTCAGGAGTCCGCTCTCGACGCGGTGTTGCACCTGATCGAGGGCGACCCCCGGATCGAGTACCGCGGCGAGGCAAAATCCTTGGAATCCATCGCGAGCCAGATCGATGCTGTTGCCTGTTTTCCGTCCATGCCCGAGTCGTTTGGCCTCGTTCCCGTTGAAGCATGGCGGGCGGGGGTTCGGGCTGCGGGATTCACCGACGGTGGGCCCGGCGAGGTGTTGCCCATTGTCGGCGGCATCGGCGTGGCACGCACCGGTGCACCCCTGGCTGACATTTCGTCGGCGCTCCTCACTCTGGAGCGGTCCGTCCGAGCACGAAAAGCTTTGCCCGAACCGTCGACGGTCAACCCGCTCTTCACGAAGGAACGCCGTCTGATATCGCTGACCCAGGTTCTCAACCAGGCCGTTGCCCGGCCAGCCCGCCGCACGGTCCGAAAACGCTCATCCTGACCGGCTACTCCTGCCCCTTCGGCGCAGGCAACACGTTGAGGTCGGGAACCACCGCGGGCTCAGGCACCACGTTCAGGTCGGGAACCGCTTCAGGCTCAGGCACCACCTGTGGCTCCGGCACGAGCTGTGCGTCGGGAGCGACCTCGGGTGCCGGCAACAGAATCACGTCGTGAGCGACTTTCGGTTCAGTGGACGCAGTCGGGTCCGGTGTCTGCGTGAGGGTAGCGGCGCTGGCAGCTCTGACACTGACGGCATCACCTGTGACGGTATTTCCGAACGGGTCACTCACCCGAATTTGGTACGAGTACGTCGTTCCGGGCGTGCGACCGGTGTCGGTCCAGCTAATCGTGGGGCGGCTCCAGTCGACGGATAGCCCCGTTTGTGTGCGCACGACAGCGCCGTTTCGCAAGACACGATAGGTAAGCAATTCGTTGTCGCGGTCGTAGTTCGACGTCCAGGTGACCTTGACCGTTCCGGCGGTTGGTGTGGTGAGCGTTGGCGTGAAACTGGCACCGGTCACGCGCGGCCCTTCTTTGTCTGGCGCGATGGACGACACCGCGAAGCGCACAAGTCCCTGCTGCCTCTTGTTGTTGACGAGGGTGAATTCGCCGCCGTAGAGCACATATTGGGAGTTGGCGGCTACGTTCCACGGCCCCTGACTTTGACCGGTAAAGTTGCCGGCATTGATGTCGGGGTAGAAGGTCAGCAGTGACGGGCGGGGGCGCCCCTCAAAGTTGAAGTAGCTCCCACCCGTGCTGTTTCGGGTGATAATGCCCGTTGCATTTTTCGTAAAGGCCAGAGTCCGATGAAAGGTTCGCGGACTGGTTTCCGAGAACCCACCGATGTTTCCACAAAAATGGGCGTGCGCGGTCGTATACACGACGTCGCCGACCGGAACGGCCGAGTAGGTGTCACCATGGCAGTCCTCGATCCAGACGGTGTTGCCGCTGCTCCAGCTGGCCCGGAACGTTCCCTCGAACATGGCGCCGGGGCCATAGTCGTAGCCAGTGCCGTAGACGCCGCCGGAATCCGAGGTGAGCGACAGAATAGAACCGTTCGGGCCAGCATTCTTGATGAGCTTGCCGATGTTCCAGGTCATTCCGGCGCCCGAGCTGGAATTCGTCGCCGCCATTCCATAGCCGGGAGTCGTCGCGCCGTTGTACGAAGTGAACGAACCGCCGATGACGACCCGGTCGCCGTTCGGCGAAACTGTAAGGGCGTTCACGGCCCCGTCGGGCACCGTGCCCTTCCAGGTACCGAGCGACCCGGTGGAACCGGTGAACGACGCGATCCGCTGTCGTCCCTGAGAGTTGGCCGAGGTGAAGCTCCCCCCCGCGAAGACGGTGCTCCCAAACGCGCCAAGCGCTCTGACGGTGTTGTTCGCCGTGGGTTTCCAGCTGGAATCGAGCCCCCCGGTGGCCGTACTGAAGGACGCCAACCGAGTTCGCGTCACGGACCCGACGGTCGTGAAGGCTCCACCCACGTAGATGCGAGATCCGTCTGGCGAGGCGGTAATCGCCCGCACCGCGCCATTGAGGTTGGGGTTGAATGACGTCATGACACCAGTCGACAGGTTGTACGCCATGAGATTGTTGCGCGTCACCTCGCTCGTTCCGGCCGAAGCTCCAGCGGGGCGTGCGCGAGTGAACTGGCCACCGACGTAAACGGTGTTTCCGACGATCGTCTGGGTCCACACCACCCCGTTGATTTGGGCGGTCGGCAACGCATCGGCCGCGACAGTATTGGGGGTGGAAGAATTTGGCGGTGCCGTGTCCGCTTGCGCGCTGCCGGTACCAAAAAAAATCGTCACCGCCAAAGATGCTGTCGCGATCATTGCCACTATCGGAGACCGAACGCTCCGCGCCATAAGAAAACCTCAATTTCAACTCGGACGGCGGCCTTCGGGCGGCCCCGTGGTGCCGGAATTATACTTGACTTCACGAATTTCGGGCTTCTGCCGCGAAAAACTGCAGGCCCGACCGTCGTTGGTCCGTCGGGGCGTGCGCCGGCGGACCGGCATCCGTTCATTTCTCACCCCTAGTCAGGCTGAAGGATAAAGGTTAGGATTCCTCACTGCCTCTCTTGTCCGAATCCTGTTGAAGCTCGCGCTGCAGCCTGAGAGAAATCTGAGCCTTCTGTGACCCCCAAGCACCCGACCACCCCGCACCCGAACACAGCGATTCCTCCAGAAACGAAACCTCACCGCGCGAACCCGCTGAAGCCCGCCGGCGACGGGTCCCCCGGGCTCCTTGCTGCCCGGCAGAACGGGCTGCACATCGGCTACGCGGCTGGCGGGTTTGACCTTTTCCACGTTGGACATCTCAATATTCTCAAGCACGCCAAGAGCCAGTGTGACTTCCTGATCGCCGGCGTTGTGTCCGACGAGATGCTCCAACTCACCAAGGGCATCACCCCCGTCGTGCCGCTAGTGGAACGTCTGGAGATTGTTCGACACATCTCCTTCGTGGACGAGGCCGTCGCCGAAGTCGTCGAGGACAAGCTCGACACGTGGCGCGACCTCCGCTTTGACGTGTTCTTCAAGGGCGACGACTGGCGAGGCACCCCCCGCGGGGTACACCTCGAGAACGAGTTCGCTGCTGTCGGCGTTGAGGTCGTGTACTTCCCCTACACGGTCAATACCTCCAGCACGATCTTGCGTCGGGCGCTCGACGCTCTCACGCGCCCCGATGCGGCCGGTCTTCGGCAACCACGCACGAGCACCCCCTAACCGTAGGCGAGCAGCCAACGCACCAAAGAACGGGTTTCTCGGCCGAGAAACCCGTTCTTTTCGCGGTGTTGCCGTAACTGCCGCAAACATCGGGCACAATCAAGCGGATGCTTCGGTTTGTTCCCGCACGGCCTTGCGCGGCTGCGCTGCCCAAGAGTCAATGGGCACGGTAAACACTCCCAGCACGGCCGCAAATCGGCGGTAGACGGCCAGAGCCAGCACGATTGCCGCGCCGCACAGCAGCAGCGGAACCGCCGTTGCGGCATCCGTCGGTAATATCACGCCGCCGGCCATGACGATCGCCGCGAGCGCCGCCAGGGGAAAGGTTTGCACCAGATAGATGGGCAACGTGCGACTACCCAGCACCCGCATGAAATCAAACATCGGTGCGCGCGACAGAACGACGGCCACGCTGATGCCCACCAGCACTGCCAGCACGCTCACGGCGAGGAGCACGAACGGTACCCGCGTCAATGACAGTTTCACCATGAGGAGCACAACGCCGGCATACAAGCCACTGAGCACGGCCATGTGCCACCACCGCACCCACGGAATCAGGCGTCGCACGCGCGGGCCCAGCCAGATCGCCGCCAGGAAGAAGACGAGGTAACAGCCCATCTTTTCCCACGGCGTACCCGTGTGCAGAACCTGCGAGCCGAACAGCACGGCGAGCGCTCCCGTTACGGACACGGAAATGAGCGGATGCCAGCGCCGAGTCAGCCAAGCCACGGTGAGACAGATGGGCAGGGCGTAGATGAACCAGAGATTTATATTCGGCCGGATGAAGAGGGTAACCAGGTCGGACCACCTGGCAAAGGGCCCGTCGGGGCCGATCGGCGGCAGGGCCAGCAGGAAAAAGGGTCTGGGCGGCGACCCAGGCCGTGTAGAGATACAGCAGCAGGGACATCCGCTTACGAAACAGCTGCCAGAAGGGCAACCGAATGGCCTGGGCCGCGAGGAGTCCGGACATGAAGAAGAACAGGGGCATACGGAAGGTGTCGAGCAGTGGGTTGAGCGGCGCCAGGTCGCCGGCCAGACCGACCCGGTCGAGGTACATGACCGAGTGATAGAGCACAACGAGGGTGATCGCGATGCCCTTTGCCACGTCGATCCAGGCTTCGCGTAGCGTGCCGCGAATGACGAACGAGGCGGCGTCAGTCACGGGCCCCGGTCTTGAGAGACTTGCCAAAGGGGAACAGTGCTCCCACCCGGCGACGGACGGGGTTCGGCAGATCGGGACCCTTGGGAATCAAAGTCAGCGCGAGCACCAAGATGAGCAGTCGCGTCGCGGTGTACAGCGGGCCGAAGAAGAAGACCCACACGGTGTTCACGACCAGAAACAGCAGAATTCCACTGGCCCGGTTCGCAGCAACCGCGGCTCCGACCCCGCGCAAAACCAGAAAAAGAATGACGACGGCCAGCAGGACACCGGGAATGCCGAACCGTGCCCAGAGGTCGCCGAGCACCGAGTGCAGTTCGATATTGCCACCGAACATGTAGTTTTCGACGTACCCATTGTCGGGGTCGTAGCTGATCGATGCCATTCCCGTCTTCGCCGCGAGCAGATCGGTCGGATTCAGCAGCGTGCCGGCCCCGAACCCGTATGGCTGGTGTGCCATCAGGGACGCCGTCGCGGCCAGTTCCGGTCGCCCGCCCAGAATGAGCGACCCGGCAGTGTTGAGCTGGTCGATGGTGCGGGCCCGCGTCGCCTCGCCGAACAGCCCCGCGACGATGGCCGCCTGCCCCAGGTTGTACACGACGACGGCGAGCACACCGAGGGCGACGACAACCCCGGCGCCCGATCTGATGCGCAGGTAACGAAACCGGCTGGTCGGGCGCATCTGCCAAGCCAGGAGAATGAGGGTCAGTAGCAGGATCGCGAAGGACGAGCGCGCATCGGTGACCATTGACAAGGCTGTCAGCCCGAGCACGGCGAGCAGGTCGAACCAGCGACGATCAAGAATGTGCGCGATGGCGAGGATCACCACTGTCAGGGCAAAGGAGAATCCGAAGCGCCAGGGATTGTCGAAGAACCGGGCGTTGTCGGTGGTTACGCTCCCGAGCAGGCCGAGCCCAAACCACAGGGCCACCCACGAGTCGGGCAGTACGCTGCGAGTCCAAAGCACAAAGCCGAAGGAGCACAACAGGCCAACCAGCCCGATGGAGTTGCCGGCCAGTTCGCTCATCGCGATGACGTGGGTGGGTTTGGCGAGTACGGACAGCCAGATGCCGGAGCCGACGGCGACGAAGCCGATCAGCACGAGGGTGAGCGCGCCCCGATAGCGGCCCAGCGTAGGCAGCCAGAGCGGAATCAGCGCTGCGGCCGCCAGGTAGCCGACGGTGATGCCGAGCGGAAGGTCGAGTCGCAGACCGATCAGGACGAGCACGATGACAGCAAGGATTTTGGTCGAACGCGGCACCACCGCCTCGGTCGAGGGCACCCGATCACGGCCGGAATTCACGGCTATCGGCTCGGGCTGCTCGCGCGTCTGGCGTGCGCTCGCGCGCTGTTTTGTCACGGTCTGTTGTGTCGACTTGCGCATGTAGGTCGTTCGGCCCCGCACCGGGCCGCGCCCGAAACAATTCGGGTATTGTTCCTGCCGCGCGACCGCATCGGCATAACAGTAGGACCCTGAGGGCACGGGATCAAGGCCGAGTCGGGTGGATATCCATTGCGATTCCCCCCGATCGGGGGCGCACCCTGCTGACAGGCTGCGTGTACAGTGGCGTTTTCAGCTTGATCCACGCCCTGAGCCAATGGGAGCTACCGCCTTGCCCGAGGACGCCTCACCCGCAGCTCCAACGAAACGCAAGCCCGATCTACTGTCCAATCGGACCGGCACAGTTTCGCGTAATATGACGGTCGCATTGCTGGGCAACGCGTTTCCCCCGCTCGTCGCACTGTTCTCCGGCCCCATCCTGGCGCAGGCCCTGGGGGTTGACGGGCGTGGTGCGGTGGCAGCGGCGACGGCACCATTGGCACTGGTCGTCACGATCGCCACGTTTGGCATTCCCGAAGCCGTCACGTGGATTATCGCGAAAAAGCCAGCGTTGGCGCGAAACGCAGCGGGTCGGGGCATGCTTATTCTGGGCATCGCCGGACTATTCGCGACCGCCGCCATCGTCTTTTCACCACCTTTGTTGAGTGGTGGCGACCCGAGCGTTCAGCTACTGATCGTGTTCGCCAGTCTGGCCATTGTGCCGAACCTTCTCGTGGGGATACTCCGCGGCGTTGCCTCGGCCACGAGCAGCTGGCGGCTCGTATCCACGGAACGCATTATCTCGTCGGTTCTGCGCCTCGCGGTCCTCATCCCGTTCTGGCTGACAGGAACGCTCACCCCGCTCGTAGCCACCATCACGGTCGCTGCCATGCCCGTGGTCGGCGCCTTTGTCTACATCGGGCGCATGCGCAGCCTCGACCCGCGCGCGCACGAGGTTCCGCCCGAAGCACGCATGCGCGGGCTCCTCAGCTACGGCAGCCGAATGTGGGTCGGTTCGCTGTCGGGCGTGCTCCTGACGCGTCTCGATCAGGTACTGCTGACGCCGCTCGCCGGTACCTACCAGCTCGGACTCTACGTCGTGGCGGTGAGCATCAGCGAGTTGCCGTTGATCATTCACCACGCGGTGCGTGATGTCTCGTTCGTCAACGAAGCGGCCAAGTCTGAGGATGAACGTCTCAGTTCGTCTGCCCGCATCTCGACGGCGCTCTCGGCACTGGCAGCGCTGGTGCTCGGCGTGTCCATGCTGTGGTGGCTGCCGTTTCTGTTCGGGGAAGGCTTTCGTGAATCGATTCCGATTGCCGCAGTACTCCTCGTAGCCGTTGTGCTGCTCACGCCGGGTTCCATTGCTGGCGCCGGGCTTAGCGCGCGCGGCCGCCCCGGGCTGCGCAGCATCGCACTGACCATTTCGTGCGTCATTAACATTGTGATGCTAATCATCCTCGCGCCGCTGCTGGGGGCGATGGGAGCGGCGCTCACGACGCTCGCGGGCAACATCATCACGAGCAACCTCAACCTGCTGTTCCTGTCGCGGGTGTTTGGAATCGGAATGCTGCAGTTCTACGGTCTGCGTCGTTCAGACATCGCCACCATCGGCCGCTACGGTAAGCGGATACTGCGGCGCAAGACGCGCTGACCGGGTACGTACGTTAGCTGGCGAAGCGGTCGGTGGCCTCGATAATGGCGTCCAGGATTCCGGGTTGGTCGAAGGCATGGCCGGCGTCGGGGATCAGCTTGAATTCCGCCTCCGGCCAGTTCTTGTACAGGTCCCAGGCGGTGAAGGCCGGCGTGCACATGTCGTAGCGGCCCTGCACGATGACACCGGGGATCTCGGCGAGCCGGGAGGCGTTGTCGATCAGCTGGTTCGGCGTGAACCAGCCCCTATTGGCGAAGAAGTGGTTCTCGATGCGGGCAAAGGCCACAGCGAAGGCTGGGTCGGAGAAGTGCGCGATCTTGTCTGGCTCCTGCAGCAGGGTGATCGTGGAGGATTCCCAGGTGGCCCAGGCCACGCCGGCGCGTTCGCGCACGAACTGGTCCGGGTCGTGCAGCAGCCGACCGTAGGCCGCGATCAGGTGGCCGCGTTCGTTTTCGGGGACCGGCGCGAGAAACGATTCCCACAGATCGGGGTAGATTGCCGCGGCGCCCCCCTCGTAGAACCAGTCGAGTTCGACCGGGCGAAGGGTGAAGATGCCGCGCACGACGAGTTCGGTGACCTGGGCGGGGTGGGTCTCGGCGTAGGCGAGCGCGAAGGTGCTGCCCCACGATCCGCCGCAGACCAGCCAGCGGTCGATGCCGAGGTGCTCGCGCAGTTTTTCCAAGTCGGCGACGAGAGTCCACGTGGTGTTCACGCTCAGGTCAACGTCGGGCTCGCTCGCGTGCGGCGTGCTGAGACCGCAGCCACGCTGGTCGAACAGAATGATGCGGTACTTCGCCGGATCGAATACCCGACGCTGGTCCGGGCCGGACGCGCCGCCCGGGCCGCCGTGCAGATACACCGCGGGCTTGCCGTCGGGGTTGCCCGAGGCTTCCCAGTAGATGGTCTGGTTGTCACCGACATCGAGCATGCCGGTTTCGTAGGGTTCAAGCTCGGGGTAGAAGGTTCGCATGCTTCGAGCCTATGCCCCTCGTGTGCGCGGCCCCGGATCAGCTGCCGACGAGTCCCACCTCGTAGGCCAGAATGACCGCCTGCACCCGATCGCGCAGCCCGAGCTTGTGCAGGATTCGCCCGACGTGGGTTTTCACCGTCGATTCGGAGAGAAAGAAGCGTTCGGCCAATTCGGTGTTGGAGAGCCCCTCGGCGATGGCCAGAAAAACCTCGGTTTCACGGTCGGTGAGTGCCGCGAGCGCCATGGCATTGGAGGCCCCTCCCGTCTCGGGCTGCGGCAATTTGGTGCCGAACAGGTCGAGCAGGCGCCGGGTCACCCGCGGTGAAACGGATGCCTCACCCGAGACCACCGTGCGGATCGCGGCGATCAGCTCCCCGGGTTCGGCGTTTTTCAGCAGGAACCCGCTAGCACCGGCGCGCAAACCACCGAAGGCGTACTCGTCGAGGTCGAAGGTGGTGAGGATGATGATGCGGGTCTCCGGCTGGGCGGCCATGATCTGCCGGGTCGCCTCGATGCCGTCGACGCCGGGCATGCGCACATCCATCAGGACCACATCGGGATTCAGCCTGGCTGCGAGGGCGATCGCCTGCGCGCCGTCGCTCGCTTCGCCGACGACGGTGAAGTCGTCTTCGGCCTCCAGCACCATGCGAAAACCCACGCGCAACAGGGCCTGGTCATCGACCAGCAGGATACTGATCGGTGCGGAACGGGGAGTCATTGTTCGTCCTCAAAGTTCAGGGTCGCGTGTACGCGCCAGCCGTCGCGGAGTCCCGGCGCTGCCTCAAAGGTTCCGCCATAGATCGCCACGCGTTCCTGCATTCCGATCAAGCCGCGCCCGAAACCGCGAACGCTTGCCACTGCCGCATGCCGCCCATTGTCGCTGATCGTGACCTGGGCGGCACCGGGCGACGATTGCAGGCGCACGACCACCCGGGTCGGAGTGTTCGCATAGCGCAACACGTTGGTCAGCGACTCCTGGATGAGCCGAAAAATCGTCAGCTGCACGCTCACATTGCTCGGCTCACGCCCGCTGCGTTCCAGAACAACGGGAAGCCCGGTCGACCGAAACGATTCCACGAGGTCGGCCAGCTCGTCGATGCCCGGCTGCGGAGCGCGCGGGGCCGGGTCGGTGTCCACCTCAAGCACCCCAAGTAGCCGGCGCATCTCGGACATGGACCGGCGCCCAGTGGCCGCGACGTCGAGCATCGCCGCGCGGGATCGCTCCACGTCTTTGGGGGCGATGGCGTGGGCACCGTCGGCGAGCGCCACCATGACCGAGAGGCTGTGGGCGACCACATCGTGCATTTCGCCGGCGATTCGGGCGCGCTCGGAGATGCGGGAGAGCTGCGCCTGCTGGTCGCGTTCGCGGGTCAGCTGCGCGGCCAAATCCAGCAGCGACGAGACGTAGCGCTTGCTGTTGCCCATATTTACGCCGACCAGGGTCGCGGCGAGCAGCATGATCGCCACCTGGACCGCGACCGGAATCCAGGGAACCTCGTCGGGATTATCGGTGAGCCAGGCGGCCAGTCCGGCCAGCAGAACGGATGCGCTGAAACCGGTCCACGCGCTGCGCACGTCCGAATACACCGCGACCGCGTAGAGCGCCAGGAGCTGGGCGATGAGGTGCACTTCGCCGTAGTCGGCGAAGGTGAGCAGGCCGATCCAGGTCAGGGCCAGGACGAGCCGCGGCATCCGTCGGCGAAAGAACAGTGCGACGGCCAGCAGCAGCATGAGGCCGGCATTGAGCAACGCGTCCGGGAGCGGAGCCGGGTCATCGTCGAGCAGGTTGAGCACCAGGGTGAGCACCATCGGAACGACGTAGATCGCCGCGACGAGGCCGTCGGCCAGATGGGGATGCCTGGTCCAGAACCGCCGCACGATTCCGGGCGGGGTGGGCAGGCGCAGGTCTCCCCCCGGCGCCAGAGTGCGCCCGGGGGGAGAGGTGGTGGTGCTCATCTATCGACTCTACGGGTCGTGGCGCCTCAGGCGTCCCGGCGCTTGAGCAGCAGCGCGGCAACGCCGAGGCTCACGACCACCCAAGCGAGCACGATCAGGAAGCCCTGCCAGGATTCCATGGCGTTCGGGGTGATCATCGTCGCACCGGCCACGGTGAAGAGGTAGGGCACGATGTCGGCGATCCACTCAACGAACATCGACAGCACGGCCAACACCGTCGGCAGGAGCAGGGTGATTCCGAGCACCGTGGCAATACCGCCGGCGCTGCTGCGCAGAATCGTGCCGATGCCGAGGGCGAACACGGCGATGATCGCGAGGAACAGCGCGTTACCGAGCAGCGGCAAAAACACCTTGGTGTCGAACAGGCTCGCACTCAGGTCCTTGGCGCCCAGGATGGGCATGGCCACGAGGAACGATCCGACCACGCTGATCAGGCCGACCAGGAAGGTGAACCCGAACAGCACGACGACCTTGGCCCAGAGTGCGGGCAGACGATTGGGCACCGCGGTCAGCGTCGACTTGATCATGCCGCTGGAGTATTCGCCGCTGATCGAGAGTACGCCGAGGACGGCGACAATCAGCTGGCCAAGTCCGAGACCGGTCGTGGAGACGAGCACGAACATTTGCGCACTCTCCACGGCCATGGGGGCACCGGTGGTCGGATCGAATCCGGCCGTTGACGCCGACATGGCGAACGACATCAGCACGGCGATGCCGAGCGAGACCACGACAACGAGCGAGAGCGTCCAGTAGGTGGAGCGCAGGCTCCACAGCTTGATCGATTCGGAGCGGAGCAGGCCGGTGATGCTGAGCCCGGATCCGGTCGGCACGAAGGAGGTGCGGGCTGAGGACGGCAGGACGGGGTTGGTCAGGGTGCTCATCGGGCAACCTCCGCTTCGGTGTGAGAGGACGCATCACCGGTGCGATACTCCACCTCGTTCTGGGTGAGTTTCATGTAGGCGTCCTCGAGCGAGGCGCTCACCGCGGAGAGTTCGTGCAGAGAGATTTGAGCATCGGCGGCGCGGTCGCCGATCTCGTTGACAGTCAGTCCGCTGATCTCGAGCACGTCCTGCTCGATGTTGGTGATGGTCACATCCGGCTGGGCGAGCAGAGTGGCCAGAGCTGCGGTGTGCGGAGTGCGCACGCGAACCGTGTTCTGCGCGGCCGAGGCGATAATGTCGGCGACCGAGGCATCCGCTATCACCCGGCCTCGACCGAGCACGATGATGTGGTCGGCGGTGAGGGCCATCTCACTCATGAGGTGGGAAGAGAGGAGCACGGTGCGGCCCTCGGCGGCGAGCTGCTTGGTGAGCTTGCGCACCCACTGCACGCCCTCGGGGTCGAGACCGTTGACCGGCTCGTCGAGAATGAGGGTGGCCGGGTCGCCGAGCAGCGCGGCGGCGATGCCGAGGCGCTGGCCCATGCCGAGGGAGAAGCCGCCGACGCGTTTGCGGGCGACGGATTCGAGGCCGGTGAGGTTAATCACCTCGTGTACTCGGCTGGTGGGGATATTGTGGGTGGCGGCCATGGCGCGCAGGTGGTTGTAGGCGCTGCGTCCGGTGTGCACAGCCTTAGCGTCGAGCAGCACGCCCACTTCGCGCAGCGGCGCCTTGTGTTCGTGGTACGGCTTGCCGTTAACGATGACGGAGCCAGCGCTGGGCTTGTCCAGACCGACGATCATGCGCATGGTGGTGGACTTGCCGGCGCCGTTCGGCCCGAGAAAGCCGGTGACCTTGCCCGGCTGCACCGTGAAGTCGACCGCGTCGACCGCGGTCTTGCTTCCGTAGCGCTTGGTCAGGGACTGTGCCTGGATCATGCCTGCCTCATTCCGTTGATGGGTGAGGCCCTGTTTTCGTACGCTGAAGCCCCCATACCAAACGGTATGGTTTGTGACCTCTGTGGCGCATCAACCATGGGGATGGTTGTGCACCATCCCCGTCGTACCTGGGTACGACGGGGCCCGGCTATTTCTTGACCGGCTTTTCAGGGGTTGGCGCGGTTCCGGAGGCACGCTGGGCGGCGTAGTAGTCGCGGGCTTCATTCTGGCGCTCACGTTCGGCACCGCTCGCGATCGTGGCTCGGAGGTGGTCCTGCGAGTAGCCGAACGCGTCGACGAGGTCCTGGGCGTGCGGGCGAATGCGGGCGATCAGCCGATCGATGTAGGCGGTGACGGCCTGGGCGCGCTGGGCGGAGAGCCGGCCGTGGATGAGGTACCAGGCCAGGTTCTTCTCGACCAGGCCGAGGCCGAACAGGTCGCGCAGCCAGGTGAGTACCTGCTTGGTGCCAGCGTCGTCGGTGTGCTCGAGTGCCCGGGTGAACGATTCCCACTGCAGCAGTTCGCCGTGGGCACGGGCAGCTTCGATGAGCTCGTTCTGGTGCGCGTTGAACAGGTCGGCCGCCTGCTTCTTGGGCAGCTTGGTGGCGCCGCGCAGCTTTCCGGCCACCTCGGCGATCATGCTCTCGACCCGATCGGTGAGCAGCTCGCGCTGCACGTCGGCGTCCCGGAGGGCGCCGACGGAACGAGCCGTCGAACCCCGGTCGGCTACGGCCTGCGCGAGGGTGCGGAGGCCCGTGCCGTGGTAGGCGCGACCGGCGGCATGCTGCACGACGTAGCGGGCGAGGGCGCCGGCATCCGCTGTGGCGAATTTGCGGCTGTAATCGGTGAGTAGACGCTTGGCGACGAGCTGCAGCAGCACGTTGTTGTCTCCCTCGAAGGTTGCGAAGATGTCCAGGTCGGCGCGCAGCCCGACCAGGCGATTCTCGGCCAGGAAGCCGGCGCCGCCGCAAGCCTCGCGAGCTTCCTGCAGGGTGTCGAGCGCGTGCCAGGTGGAAAGTGGCTTGAGCGCCGCGGCGAGGGTTTCAAGGTCCTGCCGGTCGTCGTCGGTGTCGGCCTTGCCGCTGAACACCTCGTCGAACTTCACCAGGAACTCGTCGTGCGCGAAGGTCTGCGCGTAGGTCGTGGCGAGGCGCGGAAACAACCGGCGCTGGTGCCGCTGGTAGTCGAGGATGACCTCTTCATCGGTGTCGCTGCCCGCGGTGAACTGACGACGCTGGCTCCCATAGGTGATCGCGATGGTCAGCGCCAAAGCGGATGCCGCGGTGGCGGCCCCGTCGAGCGACACGCGACCCTGCACCAGCGTTCCCAGCATGGTGAAGAAGCGGCGGCCGGGGCTTCCAATCGGGCTGGAGTAGGCGCCGTCTTCTGCAACGTCGCCGTAGCGGTTGAGCAGATTTTCGCGCGGGATACGCACGTTGTCGAAGTGCAGTCGACCGTTGTCGATGCCGTTGAGTCCGCCCTTGAGGCCGTCGTCTTCGCCGCCGACGCCGGGCAGAAAGTCACCGTGCTCGTCGCGAATGGGCAGATAGAAGGCGTGCACGCCGTGATTGACGCCCTGGGTGATGAGCTGGGCGAACAGCACGGCCGCGATGCCGTCCTTCGCGGCGTTGCCGAGATAGTCCTTCCAGGCGGCGCGAAAAGGGGTGTTGATGACGAACTCGCCGGTGGCCGCGTCGAAGGTTGCGGTGGTGCCGATGCTCGCGACGTCGGAGCCGTGCCCGATCTCCGTCATGGCGAACGCACCGGGAACGCTCAGGTCCAT
Source organism: Cryobacterium sp. Hh38 (assembly GCF_004403235.1). Taxonomy (NCBI): domain Bacteria; kingdom Bacillati; phylum Actinomycetota; class Actinomycetes; order Micrococcales; family Microbacteriaceae; genus Cryobacterium; species Cryobacterium sp. Hh38. Next base: position 69,552 of record NZ_SOHD01000023.1, read on the forward strand.
GATGCCGGGGAGGTACTTGTCGTGGTGCGGCTTGGTGCCGAGGTGCAGCACGGCAGCGCCGAACAGCCCCCACTGCACTCCGCCCTTGATCTGCAGGCTAGGGTCGGCGATGACGAGTTCTTCGAAGCCGGCGATGTTTCCACCGTGGTCGTCCTGCCCGCCAAGGTGCTTGGGGAAGGCGCGCAGCACGTGGCCGTTGGCGGCGAGCACCTTGAGCTGTTCGAGCACGCGCAGGCGGTGGTCGGCCATCGAGAGGCCTTCAATGCGCTGCATGTCGGGGCGGGCGGTCACCTCGCGTGCCTTCAGCCGCACGTCGGCCCAAGTGCCGAGCAGTTGTCGTCCGAGTTGTTCGACGTTGACCACGGGGGCGGCCTCGTCGCCGATGGATTTGATGGGGCCGGTATCGACGCCGACCTCGAGGCTGGGGTCGATCGTCGCCGATCGGAGGTTGGAGCGCTGGGCCGTGTCTACCATCATTGGTCCTAACTGATCGCACGAAAGTGGTGATCGCCACGTTAGAACCACATGGTGCGGTCGCGAAATGCGCGGTGCGGGGGCCACAACGATATATGCCGTCTACGGCATCCGTTTTGTAGGATCAGTACAACTGCAAGCTGCGTGGACTGTGATCCCCCACAAGCAAGGTGGTCAGGCGGAGGCGGCGACGACCTCGAGCAGGGCCTCGCCGTAGGCTTCGAGCTTCTTGGCACCGATGCCGGTGATGCCGTCGAGCCCGGCAAGGGTGGTGGGGCCGGCTGCGGCGACGGCGATCAGGGTGGCGTCGCCGAACACGATGTAGGCGGGCACGCCCTGCTCCTTCGACTCCGCCGAGCGCCAAACCCGCAGCGCTTCGAACAGTGTCTCCTGCATGCGGCTGAGGTCGGCGGCAGCGACCTTGGCGGCGCTCGGGCGGCGGGCCGCGCTTGAGCGCGCGGGGCGGTCGGGTTCGCGCCGCAACTGCACGTCGCGACGACCGCCGAGAACGTCGGCGGCCGCATCCGTCAGAATGAGGGTGCCGTACTCGCCGGACGTGGCGAGCAGACCCTGGGCGAGCATCTGGCGCACGACGCCGCGCCAGGCCTGGTCGCTGAGGTCGGCGCCCAGGCCCCAGGTGCTCAGTTCGGTGTGCCGATACTGGGTCGCGCGAGGGGTTTCCTTGCCACGGAGGATGTCGATGAGGTGGCCGGCGCCGAACTTCTGGTTGCGTTCGCGGTGCAGGCGCACGATGGTGGAGAGCAGTTTCTGGGCGGGGATAGTGCCGTCCCAGGCCTCCGGTGGCTCGAGGCACGTGTCGCAGTTGCCACAGGGCTCACTGGTCTGGCCGAAGTAGCGCAGCAGATTGACCCTGCGGCAGTGCACGGTTTCGCACAGGGCAAGCATGGCGTCGAGATGGGCGGACAGTTTGCGCCGATGGCTGAGATCGCCGGGCGACTCGTCGATCATGCGGCGCTGCTGCACCACGTCTTGCAGGCCGTAGGCGAGCCAGGCCGTGGCCGGTGCGCCGTCGCGTCCGGCGCGACCGGTCTCCTGGTAGTAGCCCTCGACCGCTTTGGGCAGGTCTATATGGGCGACGAAGCGCACGTCCGGCTTATCGATTCCCATGCCAAACGCGATCGTGGCGACGATGACGACGCCCTCCTCGCGGAGGAATCGGGACTGAGTGCGGGCGCGCAGGCCGGCATCGAGCCCGGCGTGATACGGCAGGGCGTTCACACCGTTCTGACGCAAAAACTCTGCCGTCTGGTCGACGGTTTTGCGGCTGAGCGCGTAGACGATTCCGGCGTCACCGGGGTGATCGGTCTTCAGGAAGGACAGCAGTTGCTTGCGCACCTCGGACTTGCCGACGATGCGGTACTGAATATTGGGCCGGTCGAAGCTTGCCACGAAGTGTTTCGCATCGCCCATCTGCAGGCGGGTGGTGATCTCCTGATGGGTGGCATCCGTCGCGGTGGCGGTGAGGGCGATGCGCGGAACGTCGGGCCAGCGGTCGGCGAGTTCGCTGAGCGCCAGGTAGTCCGGCCGAAAATCGTGGCCCCACTGCGACACACAGTGGGCTTCGTCGATGGCGAACAGGGCGATGGTTCCGCGGTCGAGCAGACGCTTGGTGGCCTCGTTGGAGAGGCGCTCGGGGGCGACGTAGAGCAGGTCGAGGTCGCCGTTGAGGTAGTCGCGTTCGACCTGGCTGCGGGTGGCGGGATCCTGGCTGGAGTTGAGGAATTCGGCGCGCACACCGACAGCGGTGAGGGCATCGACCTGGTCCTGCATCAGGGCGATCAGCGGCGAGACGACGATGCCGGTGCCAGCCCGCACGAGCGCGGGAATTTGGTAGCACAGGCTCTTGCCGCCGCCGGTTGGCATGAGCACGACGGCGTCCTTGCCGTCGACGACCTGCGCGATAATTTCGGCCTGATCGCCGCGGAACGTGTCGTAGCCAAACACGGTGTGCAGGGCTTCGGCTGCGGTCTTGAATTTGCGGGTCGCGGCGCGCACAGGTACAGCGGCGCGGGCTGCGGGGCCGTTGGCTTGATTCAACGCGGATGCTGCACCCGAGTAGGCCGGCTGCCGCTGGAACTGCTGGTCGCCGAACTGCCGGTCGCCGAACTGCCGGTCCGCCTCGGGCGGCGGTGCGTCGTAGTCGTCGGGGGCGTCGAAATCACTCGGGCCGTCGAATTCACTCGGTACAGCAACGTCGCGGGGTGCTTCGACGTCGTCGGGGTTCCCGGGCAGCTCAGCGTTCCAACTCACCTGCCTAACTGTACCCGGGGCCCCTGACACGTTGCCCCGCGCGCCAACACCCCCCGCGAGACGTTGAAGTGCGGGGAGGGCGGGCGAAAGCTAGCGGCTGCGCTTGCGGCGGCGGAGGAGAAGCAGGGCTGCTGCTCCGGCCAGGACCACAGCGCCGAGAATCCCCCCGATCCAGGCAGGGGTGCTGTCGCCAGCAGCATCAGTCGAGCCGAGGTCTGCGGGGGGCGAGGTCTCGGCATCCGTCGTGACGGCATCCGCTTTCGTGCCGCAGGTTGGAGCAGTGGCGGCCCCGTCGGCGAGCACCTGGTCGGCGGCCGGCTGCCAGTCGAAGGTGTACTCGTCGGAGATAGGGTGGCCGTCGATGGAAACCGTCTGCCAGATCACCGTGTACTGCCCGGCAGCGCCGAGCTGCGCTGTCGTTTCGACTGTGGCACCGGAGACAGTGCCGCACCCGTCGCCATAGAAGAGCGGTGCGTCGGCCGGGCCGGTCACGACCATGGCGCTGCCCTCGCCGGTTCCGCCGAGATCGAGGAGCCGATCGCTCGTGGTGACCGAGAATTCACCGGGCTGCTCGGTCACGACCGAGCCGCCCTCCGGTGAGGAACCAATCTCGTCGTTGTGGGCCGACGCCGGGGCCGTGCCCCAGCCGAGAGCCAGGGCGATAATGGCGGCCGCGAACAGAGTGCGAGCGGTCGTGGCAGCAGATTTAGGGGTTGTGACCTTCATGATTGTCCTTAAACGTGGGGTGCCCGCGCTACTCGAACAGTGCAGGGCAATGCCTCTGCTACTCATTCGGTGCGGTGGGCTAAATGGTCTGGTTGCGGTTTAAGCTGCGAGAGCGAAAACCGGCGGGCCACGATGGCGCATCGCCGACAGCACCAGAACCAGGTCGCGCGGGGTGAGCACCGGCGCGACGTTCCCAATGCGCTGCGGGGCCGCCATCGGCACGGCCAGTTGGGCGGGCGCGAACAGCGTGCGGATGCCGAGGCGAACGTTTTCGACGAGACTCCAGAACGCGCGTTCGGCGAAACGCAGCGCCAGAATCGTGACGATCGCGGCCCCGCCATGGGCGAGCCACATGGCCGCACCATCGTGTGAGACGGGGGCGGTCGCGCCCAGGCCCATCGGGTCGATCAGACCGGGCAGGGCAGCGTGCTGGTGGATGGCCGACGCGGCGATGGCGTCAGCTCCGAGCATGCCTCCGGTTGCCCCAAGCGAAAACAGCCCGTGAAAGATAACCTGGCTGACCAACACCGACACGGCACCGCGCCAGAAGGACAGGGTACGGCCGGCGAGCGCGATGCAGACCATTCCGGCGAAGGCGAGCGACACGACGACGGCCAGGAGGCTCGGCGCCGAGCCGCCACCCAGGGTGTGCGACAGGGCCGCGACAAAGGTCGAGAACGCTGCGACAATCCAGCCGCGCGCGAAGCGGGCCCAGCGTGTGTGCATTTGGTCCCTCTCCGGTCTCCTCCACAGTAGCCGACCGTCCTTGGAGAGAGGCGATGCACTCGAGTCCCTGGACCACGATCAACGCGAAGAGATCCCGCCCGAATTGGCCGCAATCCCAGCTGGGGACGGGTCAGGCGCGGCCGGTGAATGCGGGCTTGCGCTTCTCCTGGAACGCGGCGAAGCCCTCGCGGTAGTCGCCGGTAGCGCACAGCGCGGCCTGGGCGGCGGTTTCGTCGCTCATGCTCTGCCAGAGTCCGAGGCGTTCGTCTCGCAGTGACTGCACGAGCGCTTTGCTCGCGAGAAAGGCCTGCGTTGCACCGGATGCCGCGCGAGCGGCCGCCTGCATCGTCACCTCGGTCAGCTCCCCGGCCGGAAAGACCTGGCTGAACAGGCCGCCCGCGACGGCCTCCGCCCCCGACATCAGCCGGCCGCTGTAGATCAGGTCGAGGGTGCGGTGGGCGCCGAGCCGTTCCATGAACAGGGCGTGTCCACCCGAGTCGAGCGTGGCGCCGAGGTTCGCAAACGGCGAGCCGATCTTGGCGGTGTCGGCGACGTAGACAACGTCGGTCGCGATGAGCAAACCGAGTCCGACGCCAAGGCAGGCGCCGTGGGCGGCCGCGAAGGTCGGTGCCGGAAACCGGCTCATCCGCTGAAGCAGCGGCGTGACGAGGTCGCCGAGGTAGCCGAGCACATCGTCGGTGCGCGGATCGACCGCGGAAATATCCCGGCCGGCGCAGAAGGCCCGGCCCTCGCCGCGGAGTACCAGCGCGCGCACCCCGCCTCGCTCAGCCTCCTGGTAGGCCGCGTCGAGTCCGACGATCGCTGCCTCATCGAGGGCGTTGAGCTTGTCGGGCGCGTTCAGCACCACGTGGGCGACGTCGTTGTCTATTGAGAGCTCGATCACGGCATCCGCTTTCTTGGTATCGGTTAGACGTCATAGTCGACGACGACGGTGTCGGTGGTCGGGTGCGACTGGCAAGTCAGGACATAGCCGCGGGCGAGTTCTTCGGGCTCGAGCGCGTAATTCTCGGTCATGGTGACGTCACCGCTGACCAGTTTGGCGCGGCAGGTGCCGCAGACTCCGCCGGCGCAGGCAAACGGCACGTCGGGCCGCACCCGCAGGGCGGCGTTCAGGATGCTCTCGTTCGCATTGACCGGCGTTGTGACCGTGTTGCTCTGGCCGTCGAGGGTGAACTCGATCTGGAACGTCCTGTCACCGGTGCCGATGATGACCGGCCGGCCGCGATCGCCGTTGGCCGCCGAGGGCTCCCCGGTGGTGAACAGTTCGAAACGTACGTGCGCGCGGTCGACGCCGGTGCTTTCGAGCGTGTCACGGCACAGCTGCACGAGTTCGAAGGGGCCGCACAGAAACCACTCATCGACGGTGGCCGGGCGCAGAATGGTGTCGAGCATGCGCCGAAACTTCTCTTCGTCGATGCGGCCGGAGAGCAACGAGGATGAGCGCTGCTCGCGGGAGAGCACGTGGTAGAGCGCGAGGCGGGCCGGGTAGCGGTCCTTGAGCTCGGCCAGTTCGTCGAGGAACATCACGTCGAGCGCGGTGCGGTTGGTGTAGACGAGGGTGAACATCGAGGTGTCAGAAGCGGCGAGAACGGTGTGCGCGAGGGCCATCAGCGGGGTGATGCCCGAACCGGCGGCCACGCCGACGACGTGTTTGTGATCGAGATTGCGCAGGTTTGAGGTGAAGCTGCCCTGCGGGCTCATCACGTCGAGTTCGTCGCCGGCGTGCAACTCGCTGTTGGCCCAGGTGGAGAACGCACCGCCGAGGTCGCGCTTGATCGCAACACTGATTTGACCGAATGCCTCCGGCCGGCAGATCGAATAGCTGCGGCGCAGTTCCTGGCCGTCGATCGTGGCCCGTAGGGCGAGGTGCTGGCCGGGCAGGTAGTCGAACGCGCCCTGCAGTTTGGGCGGAACGGTGAAGGTGACCTCGACGCTGTCGGCGGTGAGTGGGCGCACTTCGGCTACGGTCAGGGTGTGGAAACGCGCGCGGTGCTTGACCGGCGCCAGGGTGGTGGCGCCCTCGTTCGTGGATTCGAGCCGTGTTGCAGCCATTAGAGCACCTTGAAGTAGTCGAACGGCTCGAGGCAATCTCGGCATTCGTAGAGGGACTTGCAGGAGGTGGATCCGAAGTGTGCGAGCTCGCGGGTGTTCAGCGAGGAACAGCGCGGGCATTTCACGGCCATTTTCAGGCGGATTGGGCCGGCCGGACCGGAGCCGCGTACGGTCGCATGCCCGGTCGGAGCCGCGATGCCATACTCGCGGAGCTTGTTCTGGCCGATCTCGCTCATCCAGTCGGTGGTCCACGCCGGGCTGAGCACCAGCCGAACCGAGACGTTCTCGTACCCGGCGCTCGTGAGCACCGCGAGAACGTCGTCGCGCATGGCGTCCATCGCGGGGCATCCGCTATAGGTCGGGGTCAGAGTGACCGCGACTGCCTCGGTACCGTCGGCGTCGCTGATGACGTTGACCCCGCGCAGCACGCCGAGGTCTTCGATGGTGAGCACCGGAATCTCGGGATCGACGACCTGGGCGGCGATGGTCCAGGCAGCCAGCGAGGCCGCGTCGGTGGGACGCGGGCGGGCGACAGCTTCGTGCATCTGGGTGGTCACCAGGACGCTCCGGGGTGGGCGCGGGTGAGCACCTGCATTTCGGCGAGAAGAAAGGCGAGGTGTTCGGAGTGCTTGCCGGTGCGGCCACCGCCGGAGGCGACGAATCCCACCGGAATGTCGAGTTCGGCTTCGGCGAGCACCGGCGCGATGGCGGAGTCGAACGCGGGGCGCAGGCTCGACGGGCGAACCGCGATTCCCTCGAGGCGGTCGATGAGCGGGTCATCGCGAAAGATCTCTTCGACGTAGGGCCACAGGTCACTCATCGCGGTGATCATGCGGCGGCGCGATTCGTCGGTGCCCTCCGCGAGGCGCAGCACCCACTGGGTGGAGTGGTCGCGGTGGTAGTCAACCTCTTTCACCGCCTTGGCGGCGATCGCGGCGAGGGTTGGGTCAGCGGATGCCCGCAGCCGGCTGTACAGCTCGAACAGGTAGTGGGACACGACGAACTGGCGCGCGATCGTGTGTGCGAAGTCACCGTTGGGCTGCTCGACAATGTGCAGCGAACGAAAATCGGGCTCGGTGCGCCAGTAGGCGAGGTCGTCTTCGCTGCGGTCCGTTGCGGTGCCGGCGTAGTGCAGCAGGGACCGGGCGTGCCCGATCAGGTCGAGGGCGACGTTGCCGAGGGCAACATCTTCTTCGAGTTCGGGAGCGCGGGAGATCCAGGCGCCGAGTTGCTGGGCCAGGACGAGTGAGTCGTCACCGAGCCACACCGCGTATTCAGCGATGTCGGCTGTGGCGACGGACGGGCCCTCGATCAGCTCGGCGTCGAGGGTGGTGACTTCGACGGCGACGTGGCCGTGAACATCCGCTTCAGCGCTGTCATTGTTCGCAGTGTCGTCATTCACAGGTGTTTCACTCCCTCGCTCTTGGAGTAGTAGCTCGCGTGGCGGTAGTTCTTGCCGGCGGGCGATTCGAAGAAGGCGCCCTTGGCGTCAGGGTCACTCGTGGTAATGGCGGCCGCGGGTACGACCCAGACCGAGACGCCCTCACTACGCCGGGTGTACAGGTCTCTGGCGTTGCGCACGGCGAGGGTCTCGTCGGGGGCGTGCAGCGAGCCGACGTGCACATGGCTGAGGCCACGGTTGGAGCGCACGAAGACCTCCCAGAGGGGCCAGATTTCTGCGGCTGAGTCGCCGGGAGTGGTCATGAGGCTGCCATTTCTTCAGTTCGTGCGGACTGTTTACGTGCATAAGCCGCGGCTGCTTCGCGCACCCATTGGCCCTCGTCGTGGGCGTCGCGGCGACGCTGCAGACGCTGGGCGTTGTTCGGGCCGCGGCCGGCAAGCACCTCGTGGAACTCGGTCCAGTCGATCACGCCGAGATCCCACTGCTGGGTTTCCTCGTTGAAGTGCAGGTCGGGGTCCGGCAGGGTTACGCCGAGCACGGCGGCCTGCGGAACGAGCATATTCACGAAGCGCTGGCGCAGCTCGTCGTTGGAATGACGCTTGATCTTCCAGACCATCGACTGCGCTGAGTTGGGCGAGTCATCATCGGGCGGGCCGAACATCATCAGCGCAGGCCAGTACCAGCGATTGACCGAATCCTGGGCCATTTGGCGCTGCTCGTCGGTGCCCTGCATGAGCTCGAGCAGAATCTCGAAACCCTGGCGCTGATGAAAAGATTCTTCCTTACAAATGCGCACCATCGCGCGGCCGTAAGGGCCGTAACTGGCCCGGCACAGCGGCACCTGATTGCAGATGGCAGCGCCATCGACGAGCCAGCCGATCGAACCCATGTCAGCCCAGCTCGGGGTCGGATAGTTGAAGATCGACGAGTAACGCGCCTTGCCGGCGATGAGGGCATCCGTCATGTCATCGCGGGTAGCGCCGAGGGTCTGCGCGGCGGAATAGAGGTAGAGACCGTGGCCGGCTTCGTCTTGCACCTTGGCCATCAGGATGGCCTTGCGCTTGAGGCTCGGGGCGCGGGTGATCCAGTTGGACTCGGGCTGCATGCCGATGATTTCGGAGTGCGCGTGCTGCGAGATCTGGCGCACGAGCGACTTGCGGTAGCCCTCGGGCATCCAATCGCGCGGCTCAATGCGCGAATCGGCTTCAAGCAGATCGTTGAACTGCTGTTCCTCGACACTGATTGCGGCGGGGACGCTCATATCGGGCGTGATGGTGCTTGTCATCATCGGCTCCTGGTCTTCGTTGACTGCGGTGGTCGGATCTTTATCGTGTACAAGCTGGTGGCGCTAAGGTAATGCACGTCGAGAATTTTGCACACTGAACGGCATTCTATTACCAACCGATCGTTCAGTTAGTATATAGTCTCATTATTGGGCGGGCAACCCCCGCTTGAACGGCAACTCAACGAGGAGATCCGAATGACCCAAGCCGCATCCGCCGGTAGCCAGGCCATGATGCAGCGCGACCGGGCATCCGCTTCTCTCGGAATGATCGTGCACCGTAACGAGCCGGGCCACTCGGTGGTCTCGATGGTGGTGCGCGACGACATGCTCAATGGTTTCGATGTCACCCACGGCGGTTTCATCTTTGCTCTCGCCGACACGGCCTTCGCCATCGCCTGCAACGACTCGCATCACGTAACGCTCGCCGCCGGCGCCGACATCATTTTTCTGAAGCCGACCACGAGCGGCCAGAACCTAACCGCAACCGCGCTGTTGCGGGTCAAGAGCGGCCGAAGCGGCATCTACGACGTACGGGTGACCATCGACGACGACGTCACGGTCGCCGAATTTCGCGGCCGAAGCCGCACCACCAACTTGCCCGTTCCCGTTCGCACCTACCTCTAACCCTTCCGGAAGGCACCATGTCAACGCTGACCAAGACCCGTCTGCACGCACCGGCACTCGAGGAGCTCGACGCAGCAGAACGCCTGGACCACGACGAGATTCGCGCGCTGCAACTGATTCGCCTCAAGCACACCGTGCGGCACGCCTATCAGAACGTACCTCTCTATACGCGCAAATTTGATGCGGTCGGTGTGCACCCGGACGATATTCGCACCCTCGAAGACGTCGCTTTGCTGCCATTCACGACCAAGGAAGACCTGCGGATCTCGTACCCGTTCGGCATGTTTGCGGTACCGATGCACCAGGTCGCACGCATTCACACTTCCTCGGGAACGACCGGCCTGCCGACCGTGGTCGGTTACACCAAGAATGACCTCGCGATATGGGCGGGACTGGTCGCCCGCAGCCTGCGCGCCTCGGGTGTGCGCCCCGGCATGAAGGTGCACAACGCGTACGGCTACGGCCTGTTCACCGGAGGGCTGGGCGCCCACGCCGGCATCGAAGCACTCGGTGCCTGCGCCATTCCCATGTCGGGTGGACAGACCAATAAGCAGGTGCAGATGATCACTGACTTCGAGCCCGACATCATTCTGTCAACGCCGAGCTACCTCCTCACGATCACCGATGCCATGGTGGCGGCCGGCCTCGACCCGCGCCGTTCCAGTCTCAAAGCCGGCGTGCTCGGTGCCGAACCGTGGACCAACCAGATGCGCCTCGAGCTGGAAGACCGTCTCGACTTCGACGCACTCGACATCTACGGCCTCAGCGAAGTCATGGGCCCGGGGGTCGGTAATGAGTGCATCGAGTCCAAAGACGGCCCGCATCTCTGGGAAGATCACTTTCTGCCGGAGATCATCAATGGCGACACCGGACAGGGCCTGCCTGACGGTGAAACGGGTGAACTCGTGTTCACGTCGCTGACCAAGGAGGCATTTCCGGTCATTCGCTATCGCACCAGAGACCTGACTCGATTGCTTCCCGGTACCGCTCGACCAGGTATGCGCCGGATGGAGAAGATCACCGGTCGCAACGACGACATGATCATTCTGCGCGGGGTCAACCTGTTTCCGACCCAGATCGAAGAGATCGTGCTCGGCATCGAGCACCTCTCGCCGCATTTCGTGCTGGAACTGACTCGGCCCTCCCGCATGGACGAATTGACCGTGCGTATTGAACGGCACGAGCACTCCACCGATACGGAGTCAACGGTTGCCCGCGCCCTCCTCATTGCCCTGATCAAGGACCGGATCGGATCGAGCGTCAATGTACTCTTCGTCGAACCCGGAACCCTGGAACGCAGCACCGGAAAGCACAAGCGCGTGTACGACCTTCGCTAGTTTGTCGTGTCCGGACCGCCTGCGTGAGAGACTCAAGATCTATGTCTGACGTACACACCCCCAAGCGCGGGCGCCCCGGCTACGACCAGCGCGCCATCCTCGAGATCGCCGTCACCGCATTCAATGAATTCGGTTACGACGCCACCTCGATGGGAGTGCTCGCGACACGCCTCGCCCTGTCGAAAGCGGCCATCTACCACCACTTCTCCTCCAAGGATGAAGTGCTGCAGCTCGCCCTCGACGAGGCACTGAATGGTCTCGAGGGCGTCCTGCTTGAGTCCGGAGCGCTGACCGGAAGCGCCATCGACCGCCTGGCCTACGTGCTGCGGGGTGCCGTTCACGTTCTCACGTCGCGGCTTCCCTACGTCACATTACTGCTCCGCGTGCGCGGCAATACCGAGGTCGAGCGGCTGGCTCTCACGCGCCGTCGGGCCTTCGACCGCGCCGTATCGACACTGGTCATCGAGGCCAGCGATGCGGGTTCACTACGCAGCGACATCGATCCCCGCATCGTCACGCGCCTACTGTTCGGCATGGTCAACTCCATCGCCGAATGGTACCGCCCCGAAGGTACAGAGGATGCCGCCCAGCTCGCCGACGACGTCCTGGCCGTAGCCCTGGACGGCCTCCGCCGCCGCTAAGTATTAGATAGCAAAGGCCACGCACTTATGTGCGTGGCCTCCTCTCTATCGTTGTCGCACATTAACGCAAAAAGGCCACCCTTTCGGGTGGCCTTTTTGTTTGTTTCTAAGTTAAGTCCGGCGGTGTCTTACTCTCCCACAGGGTCCCCCCTGCAGTACCATCAGCGCTG
>NZ_SOHD01000036.1:0-94573 GCF_004403235.1 Cryobacterium sp. Hh38
CACATGAGGCCGGAAAGCACTACGGCTTTCCGCACCTTTGGGGTACGTATAGATACATTACGGCCAGACCACCCACCCGTCAAAACGCCCCCCACCCGGGCGTGTCGCAACCCCGACACCCCCTCCCCCACCCAGCCGCAGGGCCAGCAACGCAGACCAGCTCACGCCGGTCGTATGGCAATCTCGACAAGCTCGATCAACGAAAAAGAGCGCGTTCCGCAGATCGCCCCGCGATGGCCGGGCAGCCGCACAGCCGGGCCCACCGTATGAACGTGGACTCAGTTTCTAGACCGGGCCCCGTGCAGAAGTGAGGGCGGGGCCGGGCAGGTGGGGACGCTTACAGGAGGACTGAAGCATGGGAGCGGAATTGGAACTGCGGATGTCGGGGGCTTGCGGGAGACTGGGGACGTGAGCCGATCATCGAAGACGACGCAGCAGCATCCGCTTGAGCATCGCGCCTGGATTCTGCGTCTCGGGTTTCGGCGAAGCCTGCTGCGGCCGGAGGACACCGAGCGCAGCGAGCGCGTCACCTACATCGAGTTGTTTTTCGACCTCATTTTCGTCTTTGCTCTAACTCAGCTCTCGCGCTATTTGTATGCCAACCAGTCCTGGGTGGGTGCACTGGAGTCGATCATTCTCGTGCTCGCCCTGTGGTGGCTGTGGGTGTATACGACCTGGGTTACCAACTGGCTCGATCCGGCCAGGCTGCCGGTGCGCGGTGTCGTCATCGGCCTCTCCCTCGTGGGTCTCGTGATCAGTACCTCGATCTACGATTCCTTCGGTGACCAGGGGCTGATCTTCGCCATCGCGTATGTGGCCTTGCAACTCGGGCGCTCGGTGTTCATGGTGCTGGCCCTCGCCCGGCACGATCCGGCCCTGCACGCGACATTTTTGCGCATTCTGCTTTGGCTGTCGGCAGCCGGCGCCTTCTGGATCGTCGGGGCGCTGCTGCCGCTGACCTATCGCCTGCCGGCCTGGCTCATCGCCCTCGCCATCGAGTACGGGTCCGCGAGCCTCGGGTTTCGCGTCCCCGGGCTGAAAGCACCCGGTGTCGACGACTGGGATGTCTCCGGCCCGCATATTGCCGAGCGCAGCGCCCTGTTCGTGATCATCGCGATCGGCGAGTCCTTTTTGGTGACCGGGTTCGCATTTGTCGACCAGGAGGTATCCGCTTTGGGGATTGCCGGTCTGTTTCTCGCCTTTGTGAACGGCGTGGCCATGTGGTGGCTCTATTTCGATCACGGGGAGCGTGCCGGGAGCAAGGCAATCGCCGCGTCGAGCGAGCCGGGCCGCATCGCTCGACTCGCCTATACCTACGTGCACGCGATCGTCATCGCCGGAATCGTGCTGACCTCGGTCGCGGACAAATCAGTGCTCGAGCATCCGGAGGATGTGATGACGCTTCCGGTGGCCGTCACCCTGGTCGGTGGGCCGCTGTTCTACCTCGTCGGGCTGCTGCTGTTTCGCTGGATCGTCGCGCGCACCGTGCTCATGTCGCACGTCGTCGGAATTGCCGTGCTCGCCGTGGCCGGTGCGGCCGCCGCCCTCGTGACTCCGCTCGGGCTGGGCGTCGCGACCTCGGTCATTCTGGTTGCCGTGGCGGCGTGGGAGACGATCGCGCGCGTTCGCGCCGGCACCACAGACGACGACGCCGGTTGAATCAACCTAGTGCTGAGCGGATGCCGGGCCCACCTTACGAACGCGGGCCCAGTTTGTAATCTGGGCTCAGGTTCCGGCCCCAGGCCCCGGACGAACTGGGGGGCAGGTGGGGCCGTTGGCCTCTAGTGCTCTCCTGGCGCGGCCGAGATACTGAGATGAGCGGCATTGCTGAATTTGACTGGAAGGCACTCATGGGCTCTCTTACGTATGACCGAGTCATCGTGGAGATCGACGACCGCACCCTGGCACACCTGCAAATGGTGATCGTTCAGAAGCTGCGCCGCGGCGAGAGCTTTCTGCTGTCCTGGCGCGATTCCGCCGAGGTGGGGTCCGGGCGCAGTTCGATCTGGCTCAATCCCGCTATTCCGCTCTACTTCAAGTTCGTGGGAGGTCGGGCGGCCACCCTCAACCGCCAGTGGATCGAAGACCTGAGCCGTTCGGCCAACAGCGCCCAGGGACTGGTCGTAGTGAGCGAGGACGACTCCATGCCGGCCACTCCTCTGTCGCCGCGACCCAGGACCACCGTCACCGCCCGTGCGTCCACGCGCGGAACCACCGTGCCCCTGCCCGTGTAGCGAGCGGGCTCAATCACGACCGAGGGGCGCGCCCGACCGCGGACCGAGCTCACGACTGCGGGCCCGCGCTCGATGCGCGGGCCCGCCCGAATTCCCTGTTGGAAGTTAGTGCTTGGCAACCAGGGTGAGCACGTCGTAGGACGCGACCAGCTCGTCGTTCTGGTTGGTCAGCACGGCATCCCAGCGCACCTCGCCGTACTCGTCGGTCTCGCGCGGGGTGATCTGCTTCGCGGTGAGCGCGACGCGGATACTGTCACCGGGCGAGACCGGCGTGACGAAACGCAGGTTCTCGAGGCCGGAGTTCGCGAGTACCGGTCCGGGGGCCGGATCGACAAACAGGCCAGCGGCCCAGGAGACGAGCAGGTAGCCGTGGGCCACCCGGCCAGGGAAGAATGGGTTGGCTGCGGCGGCCGCTTCGTCCATGTGGGCGTAGAATGTGTCGCCGGTGAACTGGGCGAAGGTTTCGATGTCCTCGAGGGTCACCGTGCGCGAGTCCGAGACGATCTGATCGCCGATTACGAGCTCGGCCAGGCTCTTTCTGAACGGATGCGTGGAGCCGGCTCGCGCAGTCGCGCCCTGGTGCCAGATTCCGGTGATCGCCGTGAGCATCTCGGGTGAGCCCTGAATGGCGGTGCGCTGCATGTGGTGCAGCACCGCGCGGATGCCGCCGAGCTCTTCGCCGCCGCCGGCCCGGCCTGGGCCGCCGTGCACGAGCTGCGGCACCGGCGAACCGTGCCCGGTCGAGGTGCGGGCGTCGTCACGGTCGAGCACGAGCACCCGACCGTTGAAGGCCGAGATGCCGGTCATCAAGGCGACGGCCACTGACGGGTCGTGCGTGGCGATGCTGGTCACGAGCGATCCGCCGCCGCGCCGAACGAGGGCGATGGCCTCATCGATGGAGTCGTAGCCGAGCACGCTCGAGACCGGGCCAAAGGCCTCGACCTCGTGCACGGCGGCGGCCGACGCATCGTCGAAGCGCAGCAGCAGCGGCTCGACGAAAGCGCCGTCGGGAGCAAACCCGGTCGTGCCGTCCGCGTGCAGAACGGCGGGGGCATCCGTTTGGCCGACGACCAGCTTGCCGCCGGCCTCCTGCAGGCGAGCGACCTGCTTGAGCACCTCGAGGCGCTGGGCAGTGGAGGCGAGCGGTCCCATGGTCACGCCCTGGGCGCGCGGGTCTCCGAGCACGATGCGCTCGCTGATCCGTGCGTGCACGGCCGCGACCACGTCGTCCATCGCCGCGCGCGGCACGATGACCCTGCGGATCGCGGTGCACTTCTGGCCGGCCTTGACCGTCATTTCGGTGACGACCTGCTTGACGAACGCGTCGAATTCGGGGGTGCCCTTGGCCGCATCCGTTCCGAGGACGGAGGCGTTGATCGAGTCGGTCTCGTTGGTGAAGCGCACTCCCCCGGTCTGCACGGCGTCGCTCGCGCGCAGCTTCTCGGCGGTCGAGGCCGATCCGGTGAAAGCGACGAGGTCGCCGAGGCGCACGTCGTCGAACAGGGTCGGCACGCTGCCGGAGACGAGCTGCAGCGAGCCTTCCGGCAGCAGGCCGGATTCGGCGAGGAGGCGCACGAAGGCCTCGGCAAGGTAACCGGAGGGGGTCGCGGGCTTGACCAGGGTCGGCACGCCGGCCAGGAACGCCGGCGCGAACTTCTCCAGGGCGCCCCAGACCGGAAAGTTGAAGGCGTTGATCTGCACGGCCACGCCGGGCAGGCGCGAGTAAATATGGCGGGCGATGAAGGAGCCGTCCTTGGAGAGCGGCTCGACCGGTCCGTCGACGTAGACACGGGCGTTGGGCAGTTCACGGCGGCCCTTGGAGGAGTAGCTGAACAGCACGCCGATTCCGCCGTCGATGTCGACCCAGGAGTCGACCTTGGTGGCGCCGGTCCGGCTGGAGAGCGCGTAGAGCTCCTGCTTGCGCTCGGTCAGCAGCAGCGCCATCTGCTTGAGCAGCACGGCACGCTGGTGAAACGTGAGCTCCCCGAGCGATTTTTGGCCGACCGTGCGCGCGTAGTGGAGCGCGGCGGCCAGATCGAGGCCGTGGGTGCTGACGCGGGTGACGACCTCGCCGGTCGAGGCGTCACAGACGTCGGTACCGATCGAGACATCGGTCGGGGTCCACCAGGCGCCCTGAACGTAGCTGGGCAGAATGGTCGTCATGGGCGCCTCCTTGGCGATGGGATGGGGTGCGTTTTCGAGGATGGGTCGCGTTGTCGGAATGGCGGTATCGACAGGCTCGACCAACGGATTGGGTGCGTTTTCGAGAGTGCCTCGCGTGGTCGGGGCGGGCATCAGGCCTCGTCCCAGTGGTAGAAGCCCTGGCCGGACTTGCGGCCGAGCTTGCCCTCGGCTACAAGTTTGCGCAGCAGCGCCGGCGGTTCGAAGCGGGCGCCGAGCTGTTTGTGCAGGTATTCGGCGATTCCGAGCCGCACGTCGAGCCCGACCAGGTCGGTCAGTTTCAACGGTCCAACCGGATGCTTGTAGCCGAGCATCATGGCGGCGTCGATATCCGAGGCGCTCGCGACTCCCTCTTCGAGCATGCGGATGGCCTCGAGTCCGAGGGCCACTCCGAGCCGGGAGGAGGCGAATCCGGGGGCATCGCTGACGGTGATCGGAGTCTTGCCGAGGGCGGAGACCCAGCTTTGGGCATCCGCTACCAATTCAGCCGAGGTCGCACTGCCGGTAACCAGTTCGACCAAGTTCGAGGCGGGAACCGGGTTGAAGAAATGCAGGCCGAGAAAGCGGGCCGGCCGTTTCAGCTCATAGGCGAGGTCGTCGATCGAGATCGATGAGGTGTTGCTGGCGAGCGCGGCGTCATCGGGAAGCTCTGCTTCGACCCTTTGCAGGGCGTCGACCTTCAGCGCGCGTATCTCGGGGACGGCCTCCACGACAAGTTCCCGGTCGCTGAACAGACCGAAGTCGGCGCCGACGGCGAGGCGGGCCTCGAGTTCGAGACGGGTTTCGCCGGTGGCCCCGCGGGCAATGCTCGCGTCGACGGCGCGCAGCACGCGCGCGCGCGCGGCATCTGCTTCGATGTCGTTGCGTTCAACCAGTACCACGCGGGCACCGGCCAGCAGGAAGGCGTGGGCAATGCCAGCGCCCATGCGCCCGCCGCCGAGCACGCCAACCCGGTCGGGCACGCCGTTTTCGCCGCGATCACCGAGTTCCAGTTCAGAAACAGACATCAGACATCCTCCACAGTGACGATTACGACGGCCGTGCCTTTCGACACTAGACCCGCTCCAGAATGAGGGCCGAGC
The DNA here is from genome assembly GCF_004403235.1 of Cryobacterium sp. Hh38. Taxonomy (NCBI): domain Bacteria; kingdom Bacillati; phylum Actinomycetota; class Actinomycetes; order Micrococcales; family Microbacteriaceae; genus Cryobacterium; species Cryobacterium sp. Hh38. The sequence goes on from NZ_SOHD01000036.1 coordinate 5,498, forward strand.
CCTGGCCGACGCCGATGCACATCGTGGCGAGGCCATGCCCGGCATTTTCCCGTTCCATGCGGGCCAGCAGGGTCACGACCAGGCGCGCTCCGCTCGATCCCAGCGGATGCCCGAGCGCGATCGCCCCGCCATCCCGGTTGACGATCTCCTCATCGAAGCCGAGGCGACGGATGCAGGCGATGGACTGGGTGGCGAAGGCTTCGTTGAGCTCGATCGCCCCGAGGTCAGCGATGTCGAGGCCGCTGCGCTCGAGGGCACGCTGGGTGGCGACGACCGGGCCGAGGCCCATGATCTCGGGGGCCAGGCCGACGCTCGCGCCGACGACGACGCGGGCGCGCGGAGTCAGGCCGTACTTTTTCACGGCCTCACCGCTCGCGACCAGAATCGCCGAGGAGCCGTCGTTGAGCGAGCTCGCGTTGCCGGCTGTGACGACGGAGCCGCCCGCGACGATGGGACGCAGGGCGGCGAGGCCCTCGAGGGTGGTGTCCCGGCGCAGGCCCTCATCGACGAGCACCTCGCCCTTTTTGGTGGGCACGCCGACGATTTCGTCAACGAAGTGGCCAGCATCGATCGCGGCAGCGGCGCGCTGATGGCTGCGGAGGGCGAAGGCATCCGCTTCTAAGCGGGTAATGCCGTCGAGTCGGGCGACCTCCTCGGCCGTCTCCGACATGGAGAAGGTGGCCTTGTCTCGGGCGGCGAGTTTGGGGTTGACGAACCGCCAGCCGATGGAGGTGTCGAACTGGGCGCCGGGCTTGGCCCAGGGGCGCTCGGGTTTGGCCTGCACCCAAGGTGCGCGGGTCATGGATTCGACTCCGCCGGCGATCATGAGGTCGGCGTCGCCGGCGCGGATCGCCTGGGCGGCCATCGTGATGGCGGACATTCCGGAGGCGCAGAGCCGGTTGACGGTAATTCCGGGCACGTGGTCGGGCAGCCCGGCGAGCAGCCCTGCCATGCGGGCGACGTTGCGGTTATCTTCGCCGGCCTGGGTGGCGGCGCCGAAGATGATCTCCTCGATCAGGCCGGGGTCGATTTCGGCGCGGCGTACGACCTCGCCGACGACGAGCGCGGCGAGGTCGTCGGGACGAACCGTGGCCAACGCTCCGCCGTAGCGGCCTACGGGGGTTCGTGCTCCTCCAACGAGGTAGGCCTCGGCCATATTCTCTCCTGACGACGGTGTCTGCGTGTGGCTGTAGATGGCTGTAGGTGGCAGCGGGAACGATTGCCAACTTACCGATCGTTCGGAAAGTAATTCTGGCAGACGCGGCCGGGTTCGCACAACCCGCTGGGCGCCGGGCGCGAAAAAGGGGCACCCGCCGGTTGGCGAGTGCCCCTTTTAGTTCAAACGGATGCTAGATGTTGGCGAGTTCGCGTACAGCCGCGTCACCGGGGGTGGCGGAGGTGTAGCTCGCGTCAATCTCGGCACGGTCGAGCAGCTCGTCCATGCGGCGCTTGCGCTGCTTGGGGATGAGCGTCACGACGGTTCCGGTCTTGCCCGCGCGGCCGGTCCGGCCGGCACGGTGCAGGTACGTCTTGTACTCGTCGGGGGCGTCGGCCTGGATGACCAGGTCGATGTCGTCAACGTGGATTCCGCGAGCAGCGACATCCGTTGCTACGAGCACGTTGACCCGGCCACTCGTGAGCATCTGCAGGTTACGGGTACGACGGGCCTGGTTGAGGTCACCGTGCAGGCTGGTGGCCTTGACTCCGGCGTCTTCGAGCTGGTCGGCGAGCTGCTCAGCGTAGGCCCGGGTGCGGCTAAAGATGAGCGTCTTGCCCTCACGGTTGACGAGCTCTTCGATGATGCGGCTCTTGTCGCGGTGTTCGATGACGAGCACGCGGTGGTCGATCGTGGAGGACGCCTGGTCTTCGCCGGCAACCTCGTGCACGGCCGGGTTGGTCAGGAATTCCTTGACCAGCGAGGCAACACCCTTGTCGAGGGTGGCGGAGAAGAGCAACTTCTGGCCGCCGGTCTTGGTCTGACGCAGGATGCGCTGCACGGGCTCGAGGAATCCGAGGTCACACATGTAGTCGGCCTCGTCGAGCACGGTGATAACGACTTCGCTCAGGTCAAGGCGACCCTGGTCGATGAGGTCTTCGATGCGTCCGGCGGTGCCAACGATGATGTCGACGCCGCGCTGGAGGGCGCTCACCTGACGGTACTGCGGAACTCCGCCGTAGATCTGGGTGGTGAAGAGGCCGACGCTGCGGGCGATGGGCTGCACGGTGCGGTCAATCTGCAGCGCGAGCTCACGGGTCGGGGCCAGGATGAGCGCGCGCGGCTTACGTGCGTGCTTGCGGTCCTTGGCGCCGTTGTTCTCCATGAGCTTTTCAACCAAGGGAGCAGCGAAGGCGATGGTCTTGCCGGATCCGGTCTTGCCACGGCCGAGCACATCGCGACCGGCGAGAACGTCGGGGATGGTCGCGGCCTGGATCGGGAACGGGGCCGGAGCGCCGAGGGTGGCGAGCTCGCGAACGATGTTCTCGCCGAGGCCGAGGTCGCCGAAGGTTACGCCGACAACGTCGGACGCGGTCGTTGCAATGGCTTCGAGACGCTCGAGGACGACGTCTTCGCCACCGGCGAAGGTGGGCTTGACCCCCTCTTCGCTGCGCTTCGGGTAGAACTTGCTGTCGCCGTCGCTGGGACGGTCGTTGCCGAAGTCGCGACGGGGCGGGCGGTCATCGTTGGAGCGGCGCGGGGCGCGGTCTTCGAAGCTGCGCGGGGCGCGGTCTTCGAAGCTGCGCGGGGCGCGGTCTCCATAGGAGGGGCGCTCGGTACGAGCCGGACGGTCATTGTTGTAGGCCGGACGATCGGTTCGCGGAGCACGGTCACCATAGGACGGACGCTCAGTACGGGGAGCGCTGTTGCGGTCACCATAGGAGGGACGTTCGGTACGAGCCGGACGGTCGTTGTTGTAAGCCGGACGATCGGTTCGCGGAGCACGGTCACCATAGGACGGACGGTCGTTGTTGTAAGCCGGACGATCGGTTCGCGGAGCACGGTCACCATAGGACGGGCGGTCGTTGTTGTAGGCCGGACGATCGGTTCGCGGAGCACGGTCACCATAGGACGGGCGGTCGTTGTTGTAGGCCGGACGCTCGGTACGCGGAGCACGGTCACCGTAGGACGGTCGGTCGTTGTTGTAGGCCGGACGCTCGGTACGCGGAGCACGGTCACCATAGGACGGACGCTCCGTACGGGGAGCGCTGTTGCGGTCACCATACGACGGACGGTCGTTGTTGTAGGCCGGACGGTCGGTACGCGGAGGACGGTCACCATAGGAGGGACGCTCGGTGCGAGCCGGACGGTCGTTATTGTAGGTCGGGCGCTCGTTGCGCTCGGTGTTGGTGCGGCCGCCGTTTTCGGGGCGAACGGAACGCGAGCCGTAGGCCGGACGTTCGCTCGAGGGACGCTCGTTCGAGCGCGCGGCGCGCTCGTCTGCATTCCAGCGCTGCTTCTTGGGGGCACCCTCGTCAGCGCGGTATCCGCGGTGTCCGGGGCTCTTGCTTCCCGCGTTGTTGGAACCGCCGTGGCCCGATCCGCCCTTGGAGGCGTACTTGGGATCGAAGTTCTTACCGCCACGACCGACGGTGGAGTTGTGCGAATTGCCTTGAGGCATAAAGATATCTCTGGGTTGTGTTCAGTACATGGCAGAACAACATCGCACACGCGACGTAACTGAGAACCCGAGCAATCTGTGGTCGGGGCCGTTCACATACAGTGATTTTTCACCAGCGGATTACTGGGAAACCGGCCCAACTTGACTTACAAACCCATCCGCGCACAGCGCGGTGTCAAGAGCCGACCTATTGACGTTACCCTATGCCTCCTGAAAAGTCACGCAGATAGGTATACATTGCCTCGCTCTATTCTGAGGACATGACCATTTCGATCAGTATCGAGCCGCCGCGGCAGGCCGACGTTGAGGCACTGTTGACCGCCGGCACCGTCTTCGCGCACTCCCTCTACCCGGAGGAGAGCAGCTTTCTGCTCAGCACCGACCAGCTCGAACGCCCGGGCGTTGCCGTCTACGTGGCCAGGAACGAAGACGGCGCAGCCTGCGGCATGGCCGCCCTGGTTCCACTCGGCGCCGAGCTGACTGCCGAGCTGAAGCGACTGTTCGTTTACGACGAAGTTCGGGGGCGCGGCATAGCCGGCCGCCTGCTCGACCGCATCGAAGCGGATGCCGCTGGCCGCGGTATCCGCTCTCTGGCATTGGAAACCGGCCCACTGCAACACGCGGCTATGGCGCTGTACCGCGGTCGCGGCTACGAACAGATCGACTTGTTCGGCCAGTACGTCGGCGAAGAGTTCAGCGTCTGCTTCGCCAAGAGCCTGTAACTCAGGCGGCGCTTTCGAGCGCCCAGGCGGGGAACGGGTCGGCCAGGGTGTTCCAGAACATGGGTCCGGCGAGAAATTCAGCGTCGGTGAGCAGGCAGGCATCGAGGTTGGCGCTGAGTAGACGGGCGTTGAGGTCACGTCCGAAGAAGGCGATCTCCTGGCCTAGCGGTGAATCCGGGTCATGGCTCTGCATGCCGGTCGGTTCGAAGGTGATCGTGGGGCCGGCACTGCTCCACGAGCCGACCGTCGACGGCCGAGTGGCGAGGCGAAACAGGCCACGGGAACGCAGGATCTCACCCGACTCCTCGGCGCGGTCACGAAAGAATTCGGCCAGGCGCAGCGGATGGAACGGGCGCACGTCACGGTAGACGACACAGATCAGCCCCTGCGGACTGCGTGAGAGCAGGGCGTCACCGTTGAGCTGGCGTACCCAGCCGGGACTGCGTTGCAGCCAGGCGAACATGTCCCGGCGTGGCACCGGCCAACCCTCGGCACTGCCGCGGCCGTGTTCGGCAAACACGACGTGACTGGCCGGGTTGAGCAGGCGCACGAAGTCCCGAATATCGGCAGCGTCGCGGGCGTGCACGAGGTCGGTCTTATTGATCACGACGATGCTGGCCCACTCGACCTGCTCGATCAATATGTCGCCGACGGTGCGGTCGGGATCGTCGTGGGTATCGGAGAAGTTGACGTCGTGTTCTTCCGGGACCGGCGCGGGGGCTTCGCTGCGCAGGTCGGCCCAGAATCGCTCGGCATCGAGCACGGTGATGAGGTCACCGAGCCGCACCGCATGCCCATTCGCCAGCCGCTCCGGCGAGTCGCCGGTCTCAACGAGGGAACTGGCAATTTCCAGCGGGCCCACCGCGGTTGGCGCTTCGACGAAGACATCAATGGCGCACGCCTCCCCCCGGCCGACCGGCACCGCGTCGGCAACCTCGGTGAGCACCGTGCGCAGGGCATCGGACACGGAGGTGGCCAGGGCGAATGGCTGCCGCCCGAGGGTCAGGGCCACCGAGGATTTACCGGCGCCGGCCAGGCCGCTCACCACATTCACCCGAAGATACGTTTCTATCTGCATGCCTGTTAGTCTAATTGACATTCGTTCTCAATAAGCAATGGAGAAATAAATGAAGGTACGCAATTCCCTCAAGGCGCTCAAGAAGGTTCCGGGATCGCAAATCGTGCGGCGCCGCGGTCGCACCTTTGTGATCAACAAGCTCAACCCCCGCGCGAAGGCCCGCCAGGGCTAGCCCGTCGCAGCCCCTGCAGGCGGAACCGGGCTCGTGGCACTCGTTGTAGACCGAGGCACCAAATGGAACGAGTGTCCGCATCTCTAAAAAGTGCCGCGAGGCTCGGCGTGAGGCGCGGCGCGGGCGTTAGCGCGGGCGGCCACCGATGCGGCGGGACAGCTCGGCGGCCGTCGCCGCCACGGTTGCAGCGAGCGCCGGCCAGTAGTCGTCCGGGATGCGGTCGTGCGCAAAGGTCACCGCGATCGCGGCAGCGGGCCACCCCGCATGATCGCGTACGGCGAGCGCGACCGAGGCGATGCCCGGCGTGATTTCGCCATTTTCGGTGGCGTAGGTATCGGTTCGCACTCGATCGAGTACCGCCCGCAACTCAAGCCGGGAGCGCGGGCCCCGGCCGTCGCGCTGCTCGAGCACGGCCTGGCTGGGGTACAGCGCGCGCAATTGGGCCGCCGGAAGCGCCGCCAGCAGGGCGCGACCGCTCGCCGTGAGGTGCGCTGGCAGCCGCACGCCGACGTCGGAAACGAGCGAGGGGCGGTGCGCGGCGCGCTCTTCGACCAGATAGATCACGTCGCGGCCGTGCAGCACCACGAGGTGCGCACTCTCCCCCAGCCGGTCGACAAGCTGGGCAATCAACGGGCGACCGAGCCGGGAGAGTGGCTCCTGGCGGCTGAATCCCGTGCTCAGCTCGAAGGCGGCGATGCCGAGTCCGTAGCGGTGTTCCTCGGGCAGGTGCACGACGAACCCCTGCCCCACGAGCACATCGAGCAGCTGGTAGACGGTCGAGCGCGGCAAGCCAAGAGCGCTGGCCACGGCGGCCGCCGGTGTCGGTCCGCGCTGCGCAGCGAGGTGAGTCAGCACGCGCAGCGTGCTTTCGGCGGCCGGAACCTTCGATGCGGTCGCCATGGCGTTCCTCTCACGTTCTCGCCGAGCGGCTGCCACTTCGAGTCGAAGAAAATGCTGCCGCGTTCGTTCAGGGCGATTGCTTTGTGTCCGGTATCCCGGACACGAAGCAGCATAGCGCCCTATCGCCTGGGGCCCTGGGGGTGTCGAATCGAACCATGACCCTCACGACCACGCCTCAGACTTCCGCATCCGCGCACGACCAGAGCGGGGCATCCGTAATCGCAGCCACCGTTGTCGTCGGAACCGGCGCCCTTTCCTTCGCCGACGTGATCGCCGTCGCGAGGCACAATGCGCGCGTCAGCCTCGATCCGACCAGCCTCCAGCAAGTGGCAGCGACCCGCACCATCATCGATGCCCTCGCGGCTGACACCGAACCGCACTACGGGATCTCGACCGGTTTCGGCGCCCTCGCGACGACGTTCATCACCTCCGACCGGCGCGCGCAGCTGCAGGCGAGCCTGGTGCGCTCGCACGCCGCCGGCAGCGGCCCCGAAGTGGAACGCGAGGTCGTACGCGCCCTCATGCTGCTGCGGCTTTCGACGCTGATGACCGGGCGAACCGGCGTGCGCCCGGCCACCGCCGAGACCTACGCGGCCGTGCTCAACGCGCAAATAACCCCGGTCGTGCACGAATACGGCTCGCTCGGCTGCTCCGGCGACCTCGCGCCGCTCGCCCACTGCGCGCTCGTCGTGATGGGCGAGGGGCAGGCGCGCGATGCCAGCGGCGCCCTGCTCGGCGGCGGTGACGCCCTCGCCACAGCCGGCATCAGGCCGGTCGTGCTCGCCGAAAAAGAAGGCCTCGCCCTGATCAACGGCACCGACGGCATGCTCGGCATGCTCGTGCTCGCCCTCGACGACCTGGCCCGCCTGCTCGTGACTGCCGACATCGCCGCGGCGATGAGTGTCGAGGCTCTGCTCGGAACGGATGCTGTCTTCGCGGCGGATCTGCAGCAACTGCGGCCCCAGCTCGGCCAGGCCGACAGCGCCGCCAACCTGCGCCGACTGCTGCAGGGCTCCCCGCTCGTCGCGAGCCACGCCGGCCCCGAGGATCCCTCGGTGCAAGACGCCTACTCGTTGCGTTGCGCCCCGCAGGTGCACGGCGCCGCACGCGACACCGCCACCCACGCCGCCCTCGTGGCCGGCCGCGAGCTGGACAGCGCCATCGACAACCCGGTTGTCACGGTCGACGGCCGAGTTCTGTCGAACGGCAACTTTCACGGCGCCCCGCTCGGCTACGTGCTCGATTTTCTCGCCATTGCCGCAGCGGATGTCGCGAGCATGAGTGAGAGACGCACCGACCGTCACCTCGATGGGAGCCGCAGCAAGGGCCTGCCGCGGTTCCTCGCGCACGAGGTAGGCGTGGACTCCGGGCTCATGATCGCCCAATACACAGCGGCCGGGATCGTGTCGGAGCTCAAACGGCTGGCGGTGCCGGCATCCGTTGATTCGATTCCCTCGTCGGCGATGCAGGAAGACCACGTCTCGATGGGTTGGCATGCGGCCCGCAAGCTGCGCCGTTCGCTCGACGGGCTCGGCCGGGTGCTCGCGATCGAGATCATGACGGCGGCGCGCTCGCTCGATCTGCGGGCACCGCTTGAGCCGGGCGCCGCGACCGGAGCGGTACGCGACCTCGTGCGCACCGTGGCCGCCGGTCCCGGCCACGATCGCTTTCTCTCCCCCGAAATTGAGGGCGTCGTGGCGCTCGTCGCTTCGGGGGCAGTGCGCGCGGCCGCGGAATGCGAAGCGCCCGAGTTGGTCTAGTGCGAACCGCACCTTATAGGCACCTTGGACTGCTCGTTTGACCCGTTGTGAGCGTGGGGCTGGCGTGCCATACTGTCGCCACGCCAGCCCGCCCGCCCGCGTTAGTCCATACCCGAATGGATCAGGTTTGCCGATGTTCTTAGCCCCAAGTCACGGTCCCGCTACGCTTCTCCTGCGAGCACGGCAGCGGGCCGCGACACATCGCAGGCCAGGCGGCCCGCTGGCGATCATTATCGTGACCACGCTGCTCCTCTTCGGCGCCCCGGTCGCGGCGAGCGCCGGTGAACTTCCAGCCGGTTCGACCGGCACGTCCACGCCGACCGTGAGCGCGAACCCGGAACCGAGCGCTGAAGAGACCGCTGAACCAACCGCCGAACCAACCAGCAGCCCGACGCCCACGCCGACGGCAGAACCGACCGCGGAGCCCACTCCCGCGCCCACGACCGAAGCGACCCCGGAACCGACGCCGACGCCGGAACCCACGGCTGAGCCCACCGCCGAACCCACCCCGGAACCGACCGTCGAACCGACCCCGGAACCCACGGTCGAACCGACCCCGGAACCGAACAACGAACCAGTTCCCGAGCCGACAGACGGACCGATCCCGCCAGTTGTCGATCTCCCCGATCCACCCAAGGTAGCGCCGACTCCCAGTGACACTGGCATCGAGGCGCAGGCGGCAGCCCAGGCAGCGGCCGCAGTCGTTCGCGCGACAGCCGCAACCGCCCTCGCCGAGAGTCAGGCGGCCGCCGCGCTGGCGGCCGCGCAGCGCGCATCCGCTCAACAAGACTCGACACAAAGAACCGCAGCGTTGGCCCTGGCGCTCACCCGGTCACAGTCAACGGAGGCGGTGCGGGCCACCGCCCAGCGTACGCTCGAGTCGACGCAGGCGAGTCAGACGCTCGCGCGCGGTCGCTCCGCACTGGTGCACCGGCTCGCCGTGGAGGCCACGCAGCAAGCCGCCGACTCCAAACGAAGCTTTGCCGTGCTCGCGCGCAAACTGGCGCAGCAGCAATCCGGCGCTGTCGTGACCGAGGTCTTCCTCGGCGGTAATTCCCTCGGCAACGTGCTCGACCAGCTCAGCACACTCGACCAGCTGGATCATGTCACCGACAATATCGAGACGATTCAGGCCCGCGCCGAGGCCGACGAAGCCCGAGCGCAGCGGCTGAACGAGCAAGATACCGAGACCCGTGCTGCCGCGAGCGGCCTATCGGTCGACGCGAGCCGGGCCGCGCTCGACGCTGCCCAAAACGACGTCGAAGCTGCCGGCCTGGCTCTGGTAAACGCCGCAGCTCAGGCCGCGAGTGCCGCTGCCGGCCTGTCCGGACTGGACCTGCGTCCGATCACTCCAACCGACTACGGCCAGCTGAGCGATCAGGGCTGGGCAAATCCAGCTAGCGGCCCCACAACGGATGTCTACGGGCCCAGGCCGGTCCGCCCCCTCCCCGGGGTGGGCGCGTTCCACTACGGCACCGATATTGGAGCGGGTTGCCTGGCACCGGTCTTCGCGGCCACCTCCGGCATTGTGCGCGCCGCCGGAGCGGTCGGCAGCTACGGCAACTGGATCCTGATCGACCACGGCGAAGGAGTGCAGACCGGCTACGCCCATTTGGCCGACGATGAGACCCTGGTCGATGTCGGCGATCGGGTCGGCGCCGGCCAACAGATCGGACGGGTCGGCAGCACCGGCCTGTCCACCGGCTGTCACACCCACGTCGAGGTTCGGGTTGACGGCGTAAGGATCGACCCCCAGCCGTTCTTCCTCAACCGCGGAATCATCCTCGGCGGTTGAGCCCCGCAGGGACCGGTGGCCGACGTGGGCACCGAGCGGCATTTAGACTGAATTCTCGTGACTCGTCGTGTGATTCAACTGCTGATTGGCCTGTTCCTCTACGGAATCGGCATCGCGTTGATCGTGCGCGCCGCCATCGGCGTCGCCCCATGGGACGTTCTCGCCCAGGGCATCGACAACCACACGCACCTCGGGTTCGGGCTGATCACGATTCTGCTGAGCGGTGTCGTACTCCTGCTCTGGATCCCCATCCGCCAGAAGCCCGGTGCCGGCACTCTGCTCAACGCGCTGCTCGTTGGCCCGTCAGCTGATGTTGGCCTGTGGCTCATTCCGGCCGACCTCGACCTCTGGGCCCGCATCCTCCTGTTCGCCGCGGGACTCCTGCTGATCGCCGTCGCCACCGGCCTCTATATCGGGGCACACTTCGGCCCCGGCCCGCGCGACGGCCTGATGACCGGGCTGCACCAGCGCACCGGCTGGAAGATCTGGATCGTGCGCACCGGCATCGAGGTGATCGTGCTCGGCATCGGCTGGGTGCTCGGCGGCAACGTGGGAATCGGCACCGTGCTGTTCGCCGTCTTGATCGGCCCCCTCTGCCAGCGCACGATCCCCTTCTTCGCAGTCCGCCGCCCCGCGGCCGTCTCGCCGGCGCCCGATCCCGATGCCGAGCGCGTTGCCGGGTAGCTACTGCGCGGTGCGTTAAGCCCTCGTGTCGGTGCCGAGAGGTAGCGTTCAACGCATGGCAACATGGCGAGAAATTGAAGCGGATGCTCCGCAGTTCGCAGCGCGGGTACGCTCACGATTCGACGCGGGCACCAACAAGACAATGGCCTCCCTGCGCCGGAATGGTGCCCCGCGGATCAGCGGCACCGAACTCGTGATCAACAACGGGCGCATCACTTTGGGCATGATGCCCCATTCGCTCAAGCTGCACGATGTGCTGCGGGACCCGCGGGTGGCCATCCACTCGCCAACCCTCGAGCCGCCAGTCGGGCAGCCGTCGGAGTGGGCCGGCGACGCGAAACTGGCCGGGGTACTGGTGGTGACCGAGCCGGAACCGACCGATCCGCCGGATACATCCAGTTTCGAGCTGCACGTACACGAGGTCGTGCTCACCTACATAGACTCGGACAACACGCATCTGGTCATCGAATCGTGGCACGAGGGCCGGGGGTGGGAGCGAATCAGCCGACTGTAGGCCCGCAAAACTCGGTGATCGTGCCCTCAAGAATCTCGGCGAGCGCGCGCACCGACTGCGCGTCGACCCATTCCGTGTCGGCGTGCAGGCCTTCACCGTCGGCACCGAACACCACACACGGAATACCGGCTTCGAGAATAAGCCCGGCGTCGGTCCAGAAAGGTTCGCCGCGCGTTTTCGCCGGGGCGCCGAGCACCCGCTCGGCATTGCCACTAAGCGCGCGCAGGATCGGCCAGTGCGGCTCGGCCTCAAAGGCAGCCCGCGCCACCAGCCGGGTCAGCTCAAACCGAAACTGCGGCTCCGTGCGCGCCAGCTCGGTGAACAGTGCCCGCAGCTCGGAGTCGACGCGCTCCGGGGACTCGCCGGGCAGCATCCGTCGTTCCAGGGTGAGCACGCAGTGGGCCGCGACCGTGGCGGCATCGTCACCACCGACAATCTTCGACACCCGCACGGCACCGTGGCCGAGTGTGGCATGCGCCGGGGCCGAGTTCAGCTGCTGCCGCAGCTCGTCGAGGGCACGCAGCGCGAGCCCGGCATGCCAGATGGCATCCACGCCGAGCTCCGGCTGCGATCCGTGCGCGGCCAGGCCGGTCAGGCAGAGCTCGAACCAGGCGAATCCGCGGTGCGCTGTGGTCAGTTCCAGGCTGCTCGGCTCGATCACGAGGGCGGCATCGGCGCTCAATGTGCGCAGCACCTCTTCCGTTCCGATGCTGCCGAATTCTTCGTCGGCGACCAGCGTCACGATCACATCCCCGGCCAGCCCGACAGCGGATGCCCGCGCTGCCGCCACGAGGATGGCCGCGAGCCCGCTCTTGGTGTCGACGGCCCCACGCCCGTACACCCGGCCGGCGCGAAGGTCGCCGCTGAACGGATCGCCCGCGTAGGTGGCGACGCCGACCGTGTCGAGGTGGGCGTTGAGCATGAGCGAGCGTCCGCCGCCGGTGCCGCGTTTGATGCCGACGACCGAGGGCCGTCCGGGAACCTGCTCGAGCAGGGTGACCTGAAACCCCTGCCCGAGCAGCCATTCACTGCACCAGATTGCGATCTGGGCTTCACCCGCCGCTCCGGGAACCAGGTCAGGATTGACCGAATCGATGCGCACGAGGTGCTGCAAGATCGCGACCGGGTCGCTGGGAAAACGCTTCATCCCTCGAATCTAGGCCCTCCCCGCGAGAGCGGGAAAATCGCTGCCTCCGGGGTGCCGAAGCAGCACTTTTTCCGCTCTCGTTAAATTGAGAGGTGCTCTGGGTAGGGTGCAGCATGGGTACTAGATCGCGGTGGGGGCTGATTCCGGCGGCGCTGGTGAGCGCATCCGCTGTGCTGCTGTTTGCGCTGCGGATGCCGGTGGCCGGCTATGGCGTGCTGGCGGCGGCCCTGGCGCTCGCGTTCCTGATCAATCGGGCGCTGTTTCGCGATCTGTTGCTGATTGCCGTTGGGCTGGGGATCATCAGCACCATCTCGGTTGAGGCGAACATCAGCTACCCGAATATCGCCCTGATGGGCACGGTGCTCAGCCTGTCGGTGCTCGTGCCGTATCTGCTCTCGCGGTACTACTTCAAGGACCACGCGATCCGGTTTCCGATTCGCACCGGGCAACGCTGGACCCGGCTCGAACGCGCCTACCTGCCACTCGTAGTGCTGCTCGGGTACCTGATTCTGCCGAGCTACTTCATCGGAAGCGGCGCGTACCAGAATTGGCCAGCGGTGACCGCTCCCGATGAGATTGCCCGGCTGTTCGTGGGTGTGGGCTTCGTGGGGATCTGGGACGAACTGTTCTTCATCTGCGTCGCCTTCACCCTGCTGCGGCGGCACTTTGCCGATTGGCAGGCCAATATTTTGCAGGCCGTGATCTTCTCGTCGTTCCTCTGGGAGCTCGGCTACCAGGCCTGGGGGCCGCTGCTGACCGTGCCGTTCGCGCTGCTGCAGGGCTACACCTTTGCCCGCACTCGCTCGCTCACCTACGTGGTCTGCGTGCACCTGCTGTTCGACGTCGTGGTGTTCGCCGTGCTGGTACACGCCCACAATCGCCAGTGGCTGGATATTTTTCTGTACTGATTGCAACTTTCAGGAACGCGATATATCGTGTCTTTCAACACACGCGATATAACGCGAGTTCATGCTCCTGAAAGGACAACCCAGTGTCATTGGAAAAATGGCTGGTCACCCCCGGGCAGACCAAAATCATCGATGTCGAATTGGTGCGCAAGCTCAAGGTCAGTCTGATCGGCGGCACGGTCGACATCATCGGCCACGACGAACCCGGCGCCCGCATTGAAGTGCACGGCGTCACCGGCAAAGACCTGAAGATCTCGATGGACGGCGACCGCCTCGAAATCGACCATCCCCAGTTGCGCTGGGATAACTTTCTTGAGGTGTTCACCGCGTTCCGCGGCACCGCCCGCGCCGAGGTGAGCGTACTGGTCCCGCGCGACGTCGCCCTGCGCTTCGGTGTCGTCTCGGCGGATGCCCTCGTGTCCGGACTGCGCAATGACGCCAAACTCAGCACCGTCTCCGGCGATGTCGTAATCGATGACGTCGAGGGCGACCTCGAACTCAACGCGGTTAACGGCGAAATCTCGGTGCGCAACCATGTCGGAGCACTGGCCGTGCACACCGTATCGGGCGATATCACGGCGAGCGGCAGCATCCGTCGTTTCACGCTCGACGGGGTCGCGAGCAACGTGTTTCTCGACCTGGCGGGCACACCAGACCAGATCGTGACGAACTCGGTCAGCGGCAACCTCACGGTGCGGCTCGAGCCGGGCGTCGCCGCGCGGTACCACCTCAACACCCTCTCCGGAACGCTGCAGCTCGACGACCAGACCGTGCGCACCGCGTTCGGCAAGGGCTACGAAGGCTCCACCGGCACGCTCGACGGCAGCTGGCTCGACCTGCGTGGTAATTCGGTGTCCGGCGATATCTCGGTCGTGCGGCGGGAGAGCGGCGGCAGCGCGCCGGGCGGTGCAGCGTCGATGAGTGCAGCATCATCTCAGGCACCATCCAGTCAAGCGGATGCCGCAGCGCCCGCCGCGGCCGACATCACCCAGGCAGACCCAGCATGAGCGCCATGTTCGCCCACGGAAGCCTGCGCCTCTACCTGCTGAGCCTGCTCGCCGAGCGGCCCCGACACGGCTACGAGCTGATTCAGGCGCTCAGCGACCGATTCGGCGGAACCTACAGCCCCAGCGCCGGAACGATCTACCCGCGCTTGGCCAAACTCGAGGAAGAGGGCCTGGTCACCAAGCAGGCCGACGGCCGCAAGACCGTCTACGAGATCACGGATGCCGGTCGCGCCGAGTTGCTCGCCCGTGACGGAGAACTCGGCGCGATCGAAGACGAGGTGACCGACTCTGTGCGGCGCCTCGCCGACCAGGTGCGCAGCCGCGTCAACTCCGCCATGAAGTCCCTGCGCGCCGACCTGGCCTCCGCGGCCCGGCAGGCCCGCGACGCAGGGTCGCCGGCTTCGCGCGGCTACGACGGCACGCCCGAGTCCTGGGATGCCCCGGATGCACCAACGGCGGCCGAGGCGCCATCGTCGACCAGCGACGAGACCTCCGCTCGCCTGGATTCACGTCTCGCCCTGCGCGAAGCCGACATGGTACTCAACGAGTTCCGGCAGCAGCTGCGCACAGACCTGCGCACGCAAGCGGCCCGCTCGGTTGTTCCGCCCGACACGGTGCCCACGCTGCGACGCCAGCTCGCCGACGTTCGCGCGAACATCCTCGCCACGCTGCACCCGTAGGCTTTTCGAGACCGCCAGCGCGAGTCGGTGGTGGTCTCGAAAAGCTCGACCAGCGGATGATTGTGCCGCCCAGGCCACCCACCTGCATCCGCTTAAAAAAGCGACCCGATTTGACAGGGGCCAGCTTAGGTGTAATGTCGTCCCTCGTGACACCCGAGGCGAACGCCCCAGTACCGGAAAGCCGATCACCCAAGCGGTGGATCATCGGCGATCCGCTCCCCACCGAGCAGTTGGACGGCCAGCTGCTACCCAAGCACCTCGCTCTTCCCATTTTTGCCAGCGACCCACTGTCGAGCGTGGCCTACGCGCCGCAAGAACTCCTGATGATTCTGACCCTCGGCGGGCTCGCCTTTTTGAGCTTCGCACCGTGGGTCGCTGCAGTCGTCGTCATGCTTCTCATCGTTGTCGTGGCGTCGTATCGCCAGCTGATCAAGGCCTACCCATCTGGCGGCGGCGACTACGAGGTCGCCCACAAGAATCTGGGCGAAAAGGCTGGCCTGGTCGTCGCATCCGCTTTGCTCGTGGACTATGTGATGACCGTGGTCGTCTCGGTGGCCAGCGGCGTGGACAACATCATCTCCGCCATTCCAGCTCTCGCCCCGCTCCGCGTGGAGCTCGCGGTGATCTTCATCATTCTGCTCGCGGCGGTGAACCTCCGCGGCGTGCGCGAGTCGAGCAATGCCTTCGCTATTCCGACCTACCTCTTCATCGGCAGCGTGCTGCTCATGATCGTCGTCGGCCTCGGTCGGGCGCTGATGGGCGACGCCCCCGTCGCCGAGTCCGCCGGTTACGACGTGCAGGGCGAGAACCTCGCGCAGGCCGCGTTCATTCTGCTGCTGCTGCGCTCCTTCGCAAGCGGATGCTCCGCCCTCACCGGCGTCGAAGCGATCGCCAACGGGGTACCGGCGTTCAAACACCCCAAGGTCAAGAACGCCCAGCGCACCCTGACGCTCATGGGTGGCATTGCCATCGTGTTGTTCGTAGGATTGACCGCCCTCGCGCTGATCTCCAAGGTGCACTACGCCGAGGCTCCCTGCGACCTAATCGGCTGGGCCGAGTGCGCCACTGCGCCCCAGCGCAGCCTCATCGCGCAGGTCGCCGCTGCCACGTTCGGCAACTTCTCGATCATGTTCTTCGTGCTGCAGGCAGCGACAGCAGCGGTGCTGTTGCTGGCCGCCAACACCGCGTTTAATGGCTTTCCGCTGCTCGGCTCCGTGCTCGCGCGCGACAAGTACGCACCGAAGTCGCTCAGCACCCGCGGCGACCGCCTGATCTACTCCAACGGTGTCGTGCTCCTGGCCCTGGCCGCCTGCGTGATCATGGTGGTTTACCGGGCCAACCTGACCGTGCTGATTCAGCTCTACATCATCGGCGTCTTCGTGTCATTTACGCTCGGCCAAACCGGCATGGTGCGGCACTGGCTGAAACTGCTCAAGAAGAATCCGCCGAACCGCGGGTCGATCATTCTGAGCCTGTCGATCAACGGTTTCGGCGCCGCGCTGACCGGTGTCGTGCTCATCGTTGTCACCATCACCAAGTTCACCCACGGCGCCTGGCTCGTGTTCGTGATGATGCCGGTGCTGTTCTTTCTCATGATGGGCGTCAACCGGTATTACCGAGACGTGGCCAAGGAGATCGAGGTCGACCCCGTCACCACGTTCGGTTCGCAGGGCGATCATGCCATCGTGCTGGTCGGCAAGATGCAGAAACCGGTGCTCAAGGCACTCGACTACGCGATCGCCGCCCGCCACGTGAGCCTCGAAGCCGTGCACGTCTCGATCGACACAGCCGAGACCAAAGAGCTCAAACGCGCCTGGGTGAAACAGAACATCCAGGTTCCGCTGCGCATCGTCGCCTCACCGTATCGCGACATCAGCTGGCCGCTGATCAGCTACATTCGGGGTCGCCGCGACGATCACGGCTCCGAGGTCATCACCGTGTACACGCCCATCTACATCGTCGGCCACTGGTGGGAGAACCTGCTGCACAACCACAAGGCCCGCCGACTGCGTCAGAAGCTGATGATGGTGCACGGCGTCACGATCGCCCTCGTGCCCTGGCTGCTCGACTCGTCTGAGCTCATCTATGGTCGCCGCTCGCGGCCGATCCCCGGCCAGGATCGACGCGGTGAGCCGGTGCGATCCCGCCCGGTGTCGCGCCGTCCGCTCGCACCGCCCACCGGAGCCCCCGACACGGCAACGAAGTCGAGCCCGGTCGTTGTGCCGTCGCAGTCTCGGCCGACGGCATCGCGTCGCCGGAAGCGCAAGTAGCGTCGGGCCGGCGCCCGGGACCAGCCAGCAGCATCCGCTCGCCATGATTTGCGCGACCAGGCCGGGCCGGAGAACCGATCCACTATCCATTCTTACGGTCTGACCGGCCCGTTTGATCTTTGAGCAGCGTCAGTGGGCGGGTAGGCCCGTCATGCTAAACTAAGCTCTAGTTTTTACACATTCCGTTCGGCAAATCCCGAGTGTCTCGCGACTCGCTCGGCCTGGCATCGTAAGGGGGTCACGCATGGGGCGCGGCCGTCAAAAAGCAAAGCACACCAAGGTAGCTCGGGAGCTGAAGTACTTTAGCCCGGATACCAACTACAACGCGCTCGAACGCGAGTTGACCGGGCATCCGTCCGATCCTCGGCTCGACGAAGACCTCGCCAAGTGGCCGGAGTATGAAGCGGACAAGGCCAAGAAGGCCACCGGTGGTGACACCGTTGATTCCGCTGACGATGACGACGACGATCCGGATGACGACGACCGTTACGTCGACCACTACGCCACCGAAGACGAAAAGAAGCGCGCCTAACGCCGCCAGCGGCCTCAGTCGCAATGCCTGGTGTATCCCGCGCTGCATGGGGTGCACGCCGGGTCGTGGTGCCATTTGTGGCCCGCGCGCTCGGCGCGCCACGCGCGCGATCACCACGAGGCAGCCCGTGCAGCAACCGGCCACGCCGCTGCCGCCCCGCGAGTCACCGGGGCCCGGGCAACAAGCGACCGGGTGAGTGCCCCTGAGGCGGGAACCCTAGTTCGCGTAGGCGCCGACGAGACGCACGGCGCCGCCGTTGACGCCCTTGGCGCCCTGTTCGAACCCGGTCAGGTCGTGCTCGGCGCGCGAGACGCGGCCGGTGACCCAGGCGGGAATTTTGCTCAGAGCCAGCCGCGCGATGACCGATGAAGCGGATGCCGCATCCACGACCGCGAACATGCCGACTCCGAGGTTCCAGGTTCCTTCAGCGCTTTCGAGCGTTGACCCGGCCATGTCGCCGAGCACCCGGAACACGGGGGCGGGCGACCAGGTGGACCGGTCAACCTCGACCCAGGAGCCAACAGGCAGCACACGGGCGAGGTTGGCGGCGATGCCACCGCCGGTGACGTGGCTGAGTGAGTGGATGGCGCCGGCCAGCTCTGGGTCGCCGAGCACATCGAGCAGCGGGCCGGTGTACAGTCGGGTCGGTTCGAGCAGAACTTCGCCGACCACGCCGCCGAGTTCGGCGGAGGTATCGGTGTAGCCGATGCCGCGCTGGGCCAGAATATGGCGCACGAGCGAGTAGCCGTTGGAGTGCAGGCCGCTCGAGGCCATGGCGATGACGACGTCACCCGAGAGAACCTTGTCGGCGCCAAGCACCTGGTCGGCTTCGACGACGCCGGTGGCCGCTCCGGCCACGTCATAGTCGTCGGGGCCGAGCAGGCCGGGGTGTTCGGCGGTTTCGCCGCCGACGAGAGCCGTTCCGGTCTCGGAGCAGGCGCGGGCGATTCCGGCCACGATCGAGGCGATGCGCTCGGGCACGACCTTGCCGCAGGCGATGTAGTCGGTCATGAACAGCGGGCGGGCGCCGACCACGATGATGTCATCAACGACCATGCCGACGAGGTCCTGGCCGATGGTGTCGTGCTTGTCGATGGCCTGCGCGATGGCGACCTTGGTGCCGACGCCATCCGTTGAGGTGGCCAGCAGCGGCTGCCGAAACTTGGTGAGGAAAGACACGTCGAACAGTCCGGCGAAACCGCCGACCCCGCCCCAGACCTCGGGGCCGTGGGTCTTCGAGACGGCGGACTTCATGAGCTCGACCGCGAGGTCACCGGCTTGGGTATCGACTCCGGCCGCTGCATAAGACGCGTTGGAGATACTGGACGAGTTGTTGCTCATTCTGGTCTTCCCGGATCACCGAACGGTACCTGGCCCAGACGGGCGAGGGCTTCTTCTTGTCGTGCGGCGGGTGCCAGCACGGCTTCCAGATCAGAATCGGGACCCGGGTCGCATCCGTTTGATGCGGCCGGCCGCTCGAGCAGGTTCTTGCCGAGGTGTTGCGATTCGGGCAGCGCGATCGGGTACACGCCGGTGAAGCAGGCGGTGCAGAGACGCTCCCGCGGCTGCTCGGTGGCTTCGATCATGCCGTCTTCGGAGAGATAGCCGAGCGAGTCGGCGCCGATCGACTGGCGCACCTCGTCGACCTCGAGGCCGGTCGCGATGAGCTCGGCACGACTGGCAAAGTCGATGCCGTAGAAGCACGGCCAGGTGATCGGCGGGCTTGAGATGCGCACGTGTACCTCGGCGGCGCCGGCCTCCCGCAGCATGCTCACGAGCGCGCGCTGGGTGTTGCCGCGCACGATTGAGTCGTCGACCACGATGAGGCGCTTGCCCTTGATCACGTTCTTGAGCGGGTTCAACTTCAAACGGATGCCGCGCTGCCGGATGGTCTGCGACGGCGCGATGAAGGTGCGCCCGACGTAGGAATTCTTCACGAGACCCTGACCGAACGGAATGCCGGACGCCTGCGCGTAGCCGATGGCTGCCGGAGTGCCGGATTCCGGCGTGGGGATCACGAGATCGGCCTCGACCGGGTACTCCGCCGCGAGCTTGCGACCCATTTCGACCCGCGCCTCGTGCACACCACGACCAGCGATCGTGGTGTCGGGGCGGGCGAGGTAGACGTACTCGAAGACGCAGCCCTTGGGGTCGGCCTTGGCGAACCGCTGGGTGCGGAGCCCGTTCTCGTCGATCGTGATGAGCTCGCCGGGCTCGACTTCGCGCACGAAGCTCGCGCCGACAATGTCGAGGGCTGCGGTTTCGGAGGCGACGACCCAGCCGCGTTCGAGGCGGCCGAGCACGAGCGGGCGAACGCCCTGAGGATCGCGAGCGGCGTAGAGGGTGGTTTCGTCCATGAACACGAGGCAGTAGGCCCCACGCAGCCGCGGCAGCACCTCGAGCGCCGTGGCCTCGAGGGAGTGGTCGAGGTCGCCGGTGAGCAGGGCGGTGATCACTGCGGTGTCGGTGGTGTTGCCCCTGGCCAGCTCACCGTCGACCTTGGGGTAGCGTTCACGCACGAGTTCGAGTAGCTCAGCCGTGTTGGTGAGGTTGCCGTTGTGGCCGAGGGCCACCGTTCCGCTCGAGGTGCGGCCGAGGGTTGGCTGGGCGTTCTGCCAGCTCGAGGACCCGGTCGTGGAATAGCGGGTGTGCCCGACGGCGATGTGCCCGAGCAGGGTACTCAGCGAGGCTTCGTTGAAGACCTGCGAGACCAATCCCATGTCTTTGTAGATGAGGATCTTACTGCCGTCACTCGTGGCGATTCCGGCCGATTCCTGGCCGCGGTGCTGCAGGGCGTAGAGGCCGAAGTAGCTGAGTTTGGCCACCTCTTCGCCGGGAGCCCAGACTCCGAAGACCCCACAAGCGTCTTGTGGGCCCTTCTCGTTGGGAAGAAGATCGTGATTTAACAGTCCGTCGCCACCGGGCAAGCCGCAGCCTCTTTACTTCTCGTTGAACGTGGGGAATTCGTCATCGGGGGTGCCGGAGCCAGGCTCAGCGGCACGCAATTCGCTTGTGGTACTGACACCGTTCGTGTCCAGTCTATCCGCGACGACCGACATCTTGGAGCGGCCGATGATTCGGTCGATCACGAGGGCCACCACCGCGCCGAGCGCAGTGCCGATGGCGACGCCGCCGAGCAGCAGAAAGCCGAAGATTTGCATCCGTTCGTACTCCGCGGTCTCCGGGAAGGAGACGGTGAGAATGAGCGAGAGCAGCACCCCCACGATGGCGCCGAGCAACATGAAATTGCGGTACCGCGGGGCTCGGTGCAGGGTCACGGTCGCCTCGGCGCGCACGATCTCGTTCTCGGCCGACGGGTTCTGGGGCTGCTCAGAAGAACTCACGCTCCTATTGTCCCATGAGCGGATGCGAGACTGACTCTATGAACTCGATTGCGGTACTCGGAAGCGCCAACATGGACCTCGTCGTGCGGCAGTCGCGCCTGCCCCGACCAGGCGAGACGATTTTCGGGGCTGGCTTCAGCACGGTTCCCGGTGGGAAAGGACTCAACCAGGCGGTCGCCGCGGCCCGGTTGGGCGAGGCCGTGAACTTTCTAGGAGCGGTGGGAGCGGATGCCTACGGGAGCGAGCTGCGCGCGCTGATGCTGGCCGAGGGTATCCGTTCTGACGGCCTCGCGATAGCGGATGCCCCCACCGGCACCGCCCACATCTCCGTCGTGGACAGTGGCGAGAACTCGATCGTGGTGGTGTCGGGCGCGAACGCCGCGGTCACGACGCTGAGCGAGGCGCAGCGGGCGGCGATCACGGAGTCGGCGTTTCTGGTGATGCAGTGCGAGCTGCCGATCTCGGTACTGGTCGAGGGGATCGCCGCGGCCCACGCCGCCGGAGTGTTCACCGTGCTGACCCCGGCGCCGGTCATGCCGCTGCCCGAGGGGTTTCTCGCCTCGGTCGACCTCGTGGTTCCGAACCAGATTGAGGCCGCCGAACTCACCGGGGAAAGCGACCCGGTACGAGCCGCCGAGGTACTCAGCGCTGACCAGACCTGGGCGATCGTGACGCTGGGTTCGGAAGGTTCGGTCGTCGCCTATGACGGCGAGGTCCTCGGACTCGCACCGGCCCGGCCTGTGACGGCCGTCGATACGACCGCGGCCGGCGACACCTTCGTCGGGGCGCTTGTGGCGCGCCTGGCGGCGGGATACGTCCGTGGCACGGCCGTATCGCCGGACGAGATGATCGAGGCCGTGCGTTTCGCGACCGTCGCGTCGTCGATCGCGGTGACCAGAGCGGGGGCGACCTCGTCGATGCCTACCCGCGACGAAGTAGAGGCAATCCTCGTCTAGCACGTTCGCAAAAGCGCACAAACGCCCATTTGACAACGAGACCTGAACCTCGCCAAGGGACCGAAGATGGCATCTCGCGCCATCAAGGCGCGCCGCTAGTGCAGGAGCAGCACGGGCACGTGGCCGGTCAGGTCGGCGCGGGCCCCGGAGGCGTGGATGGCCCCCGACGTGACACCATCGGCGAAGGCGAGGGTGCCGGTGGCGAGGCCAAGCCAGGTGGCGACATCCATTTCGACCACATTGGGCGGCGTGCCACGGGTGTGCCGGGGGCCCTCGATGCACTGCGTGGCGCCAAATGGCGGCACGCGCACCTCGAGGGTGTTTCCTTCGGCCTGTTCGGCCAGCAGTTGCAGGGTGTAGCGCACCGCTTGGGCGCGGATATCCCGGCTCGCGGCGCAGCCGCCCTCGAGCGCTGCCCCCACGGCCGCCCGGCCGGCTCCGTCGTCGATGCGCGCTCGTGCCATGGCTCCAGTCTGCCGGATCAGGCGGCGGGCGTGTACTCCACGACGGCGAGAACGATGTTCGGCAAACCTGGCGGACATCCAATTTGTGCTCTGGGTGAGCGCGATGATGCGCGCGTCCGCGTATGGAATCAGCGCGCGGTGCAACGCCTCGATGGCGGCTTCCAACCGGTAGCCGGGGACGCTGACGGTGACGAGAGTCCGGGATTAGGGGCATGCCCATATCCCAGTGCCGTGGCGGGCCCGAGGCATCGGGTAGCCTGAAACGGTGAAAATTCTGGTCCTTGGTTCCGGTGCCCGCGAGCACGCCATCATCACCGCGCTGCTCCGTGAGGAGCCGCGGCCCAGCGTCGAGTGCGCCCCCGGCAACGCCGGAATCGCGGCCCAGGTGCCGGTTGTCGCTCTCGATCCGAACGACCCGGTCACCGTGACCGACTATGCGGTGCTGCACAGCATCGAGCTCGTCGTGATCGGTCCGGAGGCTCCGCTCGTGGCCGGTGTCGCCGACGCCCTGCGCGCCCGCGGCATCGCCGTGTTTGGGCCGGACAAAGCCGCCGCAGCCCTCGAAGGCAGCAAAACCTTCGCCAAACGCATCATGGATGCGGCCGGCGTTCCCACCGGCCGTGCCGTGCGTGCCGGTACCCTGGCCGAGGCCGAAACCGCCCTCGACGAGTTCGGCGCCCCCTATGTGGTGAAGGCGGATGGCCTCGCCGCGGGCAAGGGCGTGCTGGTCACCACTGACCGCGACGCCGCGATCAGTCACGCGACCTTCTGGCTCGAACACGGCAGCGTTTTGATCGAAGAATTTCTCGATGGCCAAGAGATTTCGCTCTTTCTGCTCAGCGACGGCGAGAACGTGCTGCCGCTCTCACCCGCTCAGGACTACAAGCGCGCCCTGGACAACGATGCCGGCCCCAACACCGGAGGCATGGGCGCGTACTCCCCGCTGCCCTGGCTCGACGCCCAGTTCGGCAGCGAGAACGCGTTCGTCGACGAGATCATCGAAACCGTCGCGCTGCCGACCGTGCGCCAGCTCTCGTCCGAGGGCACCCCGTTCGTCGGCCTGCTCTACTGCGGCCTTATTTTGACGGATGCCGGCATTCGCGTCATCGAATTCAACGCGCGTTTCGGGGATCCAGAGACTCAGGTCGTGCTGCCGCGCCTGGTCACGCCGCTCTCCGGGCTGCTGTTCGCCGCGGCGACCGGCCTGCTCGGCGGGCTGCCCCGGCCGGTTTTTTCGGCCGACGTGGCCGTCACCGTCGTTCTCGCGAGCGAAAATTACCCCCAAGAGCCGCTCGTCGAGCGCGAAATCACCGGGCTCGACGCCGCCCTGGCCGTGGACGGCGTCACGATCGCGCACGCTGCGACCCGGCTCGTTGACGGCGCGCTCGTGTCGACCGGCGGCCGGGTGCTCAGCGTTGTCGCTGTCGGGGCTTCCTTCGCCGAGGCTCGCGCCGTCGCCTACGAGGCTCTCGGGCACGTGTCCCTGGCCGGCGCGCACTTTCGCACGGATATCGCTGCCCGGGTCGCCTGAGTCCCCGCGCCGGCGCCGTCCCCACTCGTGCCGTGCATAACTGCTGCAATTTGCTGACGGTCGCCAGAACTTCCCCGTCTTTGCGGGAGCGCCGCCCGCCGAGCAGATTTTCTGCAGGAGTTGTGTGCACTGGAGATGCGGGAGAATGAACGGGTGAGCCAATCTGAGCACGAGTCCCCCGCATCCGCTGCCGCCGTCCTCGACGGGTGGACGCTCGTCTACTCGGGCAAGGTGCGCGACCTCTACGTTGAATCAAGCGGTATCGAGACAGCGGATGCCGCCCCCTCCCTCGAGACAGCCTCACGTGTGCTCGTGGTCGCCAGCGACCGGGTGAGCGCCTTCGACCACGTACTCGAGCCCGGCATCCCGGGCAAGGGCGCACTGCTGACCACTCTGAGCCTGTGGTGGTTCGACCGGTTGCGCGACGTTCCCAACCACCTCGTCGCCGACCATGAATTGGTCGGCAACTCGGTGCGCGAGCTGATTCCCGCCGCCGTGGCCGGCCGAGCCATGCTCTGCCGCACCCTCGACATGTACCCGATCGAGTGCGTCGTGCGCGGCTACCTCACCGGCAGCGGCTGGAAGGAATACCGCCAGTCTCAGTCGGTGTGCGGCATTGCGCTTCCGGCCGGCCTGCAGAATGGTGACCGACTGCCCGAACCCATCTACACTCCGGCGTGGAAGGCCCCAATGGGTCAGCACGACGAGAACATCTCCTTCGAGCGCACGGTCGAGCTCGTCGGCGCGCAGGTCGCCGCCGAGCTGCGTGACCTGTCGCTCGCCCTGTTCGCGACCGCCAGCGCGATCGCGGAACAGGCCGGCGTCATTCTCGCCGACACCAAGTTCGAGTTCGGCGCCGACCGGCAGACCGGGGTGACCGTGCTCGCCGACGAGGTCTTCACGAGCGACTCCAGTCGGTACTGGGATGCCGAAGCCTGGAAGACGGGAACCACGCCGGAGACCCGGATGGCGAGCTTCGACAAGCAGATCGTGCGCAACTGGCTCGCCGCGCACTGGGACGGCGCCGGCACCCCGCCGGTACTGCCGAGCGAAATCGTCGAGCAGACCGCGGCCCGCTACCGCGAGTTGCTCGAGCGCCTGTCACGGGCCTGACCCGTCGCGGCGCTGAGGCATCTGTCGGCGCACGACGCCCTGCGCGCCGCAACCGGCGCGGCCCGCAGTCGGGGGAGCATAACTGCGCGGATCGCGGAATAGCCCGGGCGACGCCTAAGTTGTGCCTGCTGTGACCCTAACTGCGAAAGATCTGCTGGCCGCCGACACCGGAATGGGCGCCGTGACCCTGCGCGTGGGCCGCCTCGACGCCATGATCGCGTACTACCGCGACATCGTGACCCTCGACCTCATCAGCCAGGACGGCCCCGTCGCCGTGCTCGGCCGCGGTCCTGTTCCACTCGTCATTTTGCAGCACGCCCCCGAGCTCAGGGCCGCCGAACCGCGCTCGGCCGGGCTGTACCACACGGCCATTCTGTTCGACACGCAGGCCGACCTCGCCGCTGCGGTGTACTCGATCGGCACGAAATCCCCCGAAACGTTCACCGGCAGCGCAGATCACCTGGTCAGCCAGGCCTTCTACTTCACCGACCCGGAGGGCAACGGCATCGAGTTGTACTGGGACCGCGATCGCACACTGTGGAGCTGGACCCACGGCCAGGTCGAAATGGCCTCGCTCTACCTCGATCCGAACGCATTCATTTCGGAGCATATGTCGGAGCGGCCGAGCACGGGACACGCGATCGTCGGCCACGTGCACCTCTCGGTTGGCGATGTTGCCAGTGCCCGCGAGTTCTACGTGAACCGACTCGGCTTCGAGGCGACCGCGAACTTCGGCCCCTCCGCCCTGTTCGTCTCGGCCGGCGGCTACCACCACCACATGGCCATGAACACCTGGGAGAGCTCGGGCAGCGGCAAGCGCCGCCTGGCCCTCGGTCTGGGAGAGGTCAGCATTATCGTGCCAAGCACTGACGACGTGGGTGCCCTCAACGAGCGCCTGGACCACTACAACGTCGACACCCGTCACGACGGGCAGACCCTTCGCTTCGACGACCCCTGGGCCAACCGCATCCGCGTGCGCGCGGCGGATGTCGCTGAAACTCCAGGCGCCACCGCATCCGCCGCGGACCCCGTCGCCATGCCGTAACTTCCCGGAGAGCAACGAGCGACGCTTCCGGTGACGTTCAGCGGGCGGCGCGGGCCGCCCGCCGGGTGAGGCCGTGCACGGTCGCCCGGTAGTCCTGCACGTTGAGCGGGCGACCGGGCAGCTTCGGCCGGGGCGCATCCGCCGCACGCAGGCCGTCGAGCACGATCGACAGCTGACGCCGCCACTGACCGGCGTAGCCGTCGCCGAGACTGCCGAGCGATCCGACCATCGTGACGAGCACGGCGAGATCGACCGCGTCGACGTCGCGGCGCAGGGTCCCGTCCTTCTTCGCACGAGCGACCAGGCTTGCGATGAAGCCGTCGAACTCGGCGGCCGGCCGTGCCGACGGGTCGAGCTGGGCCATGCGCCGCAGTATCGGCGGCAGCGACGGGTCAGCGACCAGCCATTCGGCGACCCGTTCGGTGTAGACGACGAGCGCGTCCCACGGTGTGGGCGCGGCCTCGATCTCACCGCGCACCGCGTGCAGCTCAGCCAAGGCCAGGTCGTAGAGGGTGCGCACCAGATCGTCTCTGGTCGCAAAGTTGCGGTACAGGGTAGCCACGCCGACCTCGGCCTGGCGGGCGATCTCTTCGAGCGATGCGTCGACGCCGTGCTGCGCGATCAGAGCGCGCGCGCTGATGATGAGACGGTCGCGGTTCAGCCGGGCGTCGCGGCGACGCGGCGGCGTGCTTCGCTCGGCAGCCGAGGCAACCGGTAAGCCATCCTGGGGCTTTCGGGTCGGCGAGGTCATGCGGTCCAGTCTAGAACTTCGCCCTGTGCGCTTCGTCCCCGGTGTTGCGCCCGCCGCCGCAACGTGCGCACAATTTGAACAAGCCGAACGGAACCCATGACCCTCAAAAACAACACCCGCGATTTCGACCCCGAGATCGTCACCGATTTTCGAGAGAAGATGAGCTATGGGACCTACCTTGACCTTCCCGTTCTGCTCGCTGCGCAGAATCCGGTCAGCGTTCCGGAACACCACGATGAGCTGTTGTTCATTATTCAGCACCAGACCACCGAACTATGGCTCAAGCTCATGCTGCATGAGCTTCGCGCAGCCATCGAAGCGCTGCGCCAGGATCAACTCGCGCCGGCCCTCAAGGGCATTGCCCGGGTCAAACACATCCAGCGCACACTGACCGAGCAGTGGTCGGTGCTCGCCACCCTCACCCCGACTGAATACGCGCAGTTTCGGCATTTTCTCGGTAATTCGAGCGGGTTTCAGTCGTACCAGTACCGTGCGGTCGAATTCGCCCTGGGCAACAAGAACCGCCGCATGCTGACGGTCTTTGAAGCGGATGCCCCGGCTCACGCCCTGCTGACCGACATGCTCGAGGCACCGAGCCTGTACGACGAATTTCTCCGTTACCTGCACCGCGCGGGCTTCGACATTCCGGCCGCCATCCGGGGCCGCGACGTCACCGAGGCCTGGACGTTTCACCCCGAACTCGTTCATACTTTTCGCGGAATATACGAGAACGCGTCCCAGAATTGGGCCGCCTACGAGGCCTGCGAAGAACTCGTCGACCTTGAAGACAACTTTCAGCTCTGGCGCTTTCGCCACTTGAAGACCGTGCAGCGCATTATCGGTATGAAGCACGGCACCGGCGGTTCGAGCGGCGCGGCCTTTCTGCAAAAGGCCCTCGAGCTCACGTTCTTTCCGGAGCTGTTCGCGGTGCGCACGGAGATCGGAGCGTGACCGGCCAGTCCTTTCATGGGCACTTTCTGCACGGGCGGGGCGCGGTCTATCGAGGGTTTCTCGACGCCCACGTGCACCTGGCCCTGATTGATCCGGGCCAGCTGGTCGACGGCGGCATCGCCCGCGTGATCGACCTCGGCGGCTGGCTGCCGAACGGCAAACGCGAAGACATGCCCGATGTAGCCTATGCCTACCAATTCCTCACGGCGCCGGGCGGCTACCCGAGCCAGGCTGGTTGGGCCGAACCCGGTTGGTGCCGGGAGATTGCAACAGCCGCGGATGCTGCGGCGGCAGTCGATTTACAGGCCGCGGCGGGGGCATCCGTTTTGAAGGTCACGCTGAATGCCGTGGCCGGTCCGGTGTTGAATGCCAAGGGACTGACCGCGGCGGTCGATCGGGCCCACGAATGCGGGCTGCCGGTCGTGGCGCACGCCGAGGGCGCCGGGCAGGCCGATCGGGCCTTCGCCGCGGGAGTCGATGCGTTCGCGCACACGCCGTTTTCGGAGCGCCTCGCCGACGATCTGGTGACGGCGATGGCGGCCAGCATGACTTGGATCAGCACCCTGGACATTCACGGCTGGGGCACGCCGACCGAAGCCTTCGATATCGCCAGTGACAACCTGCACCGGTTTCACGCCGCCGGCGGTCGAGTGCTGTACGGCACCGACCTCGGCAACGGGCCGCTCGTGCTCGGCATTAACCGTCGGGAAATCAGCGCCCTGCTCGGCGCCGGGCTGACCCCCGACGACGTGTTGGACGCCCTGTGCCCGCGCGCACCGCTCGGTCTGGCCCTCGCTGACACGCGGGTGACCTTCATTCCCGGCGAGCGACCACGCGATCCAGACGAATTTACCGAGTGGCTCGGCAGCGCCCGCGCCCTCACCCACTCAGAACTCGAGGTACTCGAATGACGCCCACCCTTGCCGGAGCAACCGGCCTGGACGCCCAACTCACCTTTGCGCGCCGAATGGACCGCATCGACGGCCTGGCGCACTACCGCGGCCGTTTTCTCGGCACCGACGCCGACCCCGAGACCGCCAACCCCCGTTCTTATCTCGACGGCAACTCGCTCGGCCGCCCACTGCGGGCGAGCGCCGAACGCATCGCCGACTTTCTGCAGCAGGACTGGGGTACGCGACTCATTCGCGGCTGGGACGAGCAGTGGATGGAGTTGCCCCTGCAGATCGGCGACGACCTCGGCCGGGCCTGCCTCGGCGCGGCCGCCGGGCAGGTGTTCGTCGGCGACTCGACGACCGTACTGCTCTACAAACTTGCCCGCGCCGCGGTGGATTCACGTCCCAACCGCACCGAAATCGTGCTTGACAGCGACAACTTTCCCACCGACCGCTACATTCTCGAGGGCATCGCGCGGGAGCGTGGCCTCACGCTGCGCTGGATCGACTCCGATCCGGAGGGTGGCGTCACGGCCGAACAGGTGCGCCAGGTCGTAGGGTCGCAGACCTCGCTGGTGCTGCTCAGCCACGTCGCCTACCGTTCCGGTTACCTCGCCGACATGAGGGCGATCACCGCCATCGCCCACGAACACGACGCCCTCGTACTCTGGGACCTGAGCCATTCGGTCGGCTCGGTTCCGGTGCAGCTCGACCTCTGCGACGTCGACCTCGCGGTCGGCTGCTCCTACAAGTATCTGAGTGGCGGGCCCGGCGCGCCGGCCTTCGGGTACGTCAAGAGTGACCTGCAGGACGTGCTGACCCAGCCAATTCAGGGATGGATGGGAACGCAGGACATCTTTGAAATGGGGCCGGGGTATCGGCCGGCCACCGGCATCCGTCGATTCATGAGCGGAACGCCCGCAGTGCTGGGCATGCTCGCGATGCAGGACACGATTGCCATGCTCGACGAGGCGACGATCGAGTCGGTGCGTGCGAAGTCGGTGGCGCTGACCGAGTTCGCGATCACCCTCGTCGACGAGTGGCTCGCGCCGATGGGCGTCACCGTGGCATCGCCGCGGGAACAGACGCATCGCGGCGGGCACGTGACGATCAACCATCCGCTCATGCGTCAGGTGACCAAGATTCTGTGGGATAACGATGTGATTCCCGACTTTCGCGCCCCAAACGGGCTGCGACTCGGGTTGGCTCCGCTCAGCACGAGCTTCGTCGAGACCTACGACGGCGTGGCCGCCGTACGCGACGTGCTGCGCGGCATTCTGCTCGGCCAAAGCGGGCTGAGCCAGTAGACCGGCGGGCCCGGTCGGGCTCGACCTGTAGAATTGCAGTGATTTGCCACGACTAATAGCCCCAGACTGTATGCGGAGTGCCCTGTGCCAACGATCGTCGTCGAAGTAATGCCCAAGGCTGAGTTGCTTGACCCCCAGGGCAAGGCCGTCGCCGGCGCCCTTGGTCGCCTCGGTCAGACCCAATCAGCGCTGGCCAACGTCACCGGCGTGCGCGTCGGCAAGCGCTTCGAGATTTCCATCGACGGTGAAGCGGATGCCACGACCCTCGCCGCCGTGCGCGAGCTCGCCGACACCGTGCTCTCCAACTCCGTGATCGAGGATGTCGTCGGCATCCACGTGCAGGACGCCCCCTCGTCAGCGGTCGCCTGATGCGGATCGGCGTCGTCACCTTTCCCGGCTCGCTCGACGATCGTGACGCTGCGCGCGCGATTCGTCTTGCCGGCGCCGACGCCGTAGCCCTCTGGCACGGCGACCACGACCTGCACGGCGTCGACGCCATCGTGCTGCCAGGCGGATTCAGCTACGGCGATTACCTGCGGGCCGGCGCCATCGCAAGCCTTTCGCCGATCATGACCGAGGTCATCGACGCGGCCAACAAGGGCATGCCGGTGCTGGGAATCTGTAACGGATTCCAGATGCTCACCGAGGCCCACCTGCTCGACGGCGGACTTATTCGCAATGAGCAGGGCCGCTTCATCTGCCGGGACCAGGGCTTGCGCATCGAGAACAACGCGAGCGACTGGACCAACGGTTTCGAAGCCAACGCCGAAATCGTCATTCCGCTCAAGAACGGCGAGGGCTCGTTCATGGCCTCGACCGAGACCCTCAAAATGCTCGAGGGTGAAGGACGCATCGTGGCTCGCTACCTCGGAAACCCGAACGGGTCGCTGAACGACATTGCCGGCGTGACCAACGCCCGCGGCAACGTCGTCGGCCTCATGCCACACCCCGAGCACGCCGTCGAGGCCGGCTTCGGGCCCGACACCGACGCGGCGATGGCCAGCGGTATTGACGGCCTCACGTTCTTCACCTCGGTCATCGCGCGGACGCTCGTCGGCGCGTAGCCGCGCTGCGTCAGTTCGGCCAGATAGCCGCGCCCGCGCTCGCCTCATCACGTTCGGGCGCGGCATCCGCTTGGCGAGGTATCCGCTTGGCGAGCCGGGCAGCTAGCCGTTGGCGGCGATGGCGGCGACCGCGGCCAGGGCGAGGCCCATGCCGGCGACCTGCCAGCCGCCGACCCGTTCCTTGAGTACGAGCACTGCGAGCAGCACGGTCACGGCCGGGTAGAGCGCCACGAGTACCGACACCAGCGACAGCAGGCCACCCTGCAGCGCGTAGAGCAGCGTGATCGTGGCAATGACGTCGAGCGTCGCCACGAGTACGGCGAGGCCGAGAATCGTCAGCGGCGGCCTGCCCAACTGCCGGGTTCCAGTCGCCACCGCGATGACGATAACGGATGCCACGGTGCGCGCCACGACCAGCGGCCACAGCCCGGTGCCGACCTCAATCTCGTTGGTGAAGATAAAACTCAGGGCGAAGCAGACGCCGGATCCCACCGTGAACCAGGCCACCCGGCGGGTGAACCGCGGAGCATTGGCCCCGGAGACGGTGTGGTCTTCGACCCCCTTCGGCTCGCGGCTCACCGTTATCACCGCGACGATCGCCAGCGCAATTCCGGCGTAGGAGATGCCCGAGGGCCGCTCCCCGATCAGCACTCCCACAATGACCGGAATTCCGGCGACGATCACGGCGGTCAGCGGCGACACCACGCTCATCGGCCCCTCGGCGAGGGCGATGTAGAACCACCACATGGCCAGGGCCATCACCACGCCGGACGCCGCGCCGAACAGCATCGACCGCCAGGAAAACTCACCGCCGACGAACGCGGCAGCGACGGCGATAATCAGGGCCGAGATCGGATACGACAGGAGGACGACCCGGAGTGCGGCCACTTGGCGGGACGCGATGCCGCCGAGAAAGTCGCTCATACCATAGGCCGCGGCCGAAACGAGGGCGAGCACGACCCCGATCATTCCGCAGCCGGGCGGTTAGGGCGGGGCGAAAGCGTGCGCATGGGTTCACGGTAGCAGCGGCCGGGTACGGCGATGCGCATCCACTTGTAGCGCCCGAACTTGCTGACCAGCCGGAACCGATCGAGCTGATCAGCAGCGCGGCCATCATCGGGATCGTCAGGAACCCGGCCTCGGTTGCGCAACTGCAAGTTTCTAGTGATGCATGTTTCTTGGCGAACGCTCAGGCGTGCCCGCCGGGGGTTGTTCAGCTGCGGCTGCGACGATGGGGATGCCCCTCCCCTGCCCTGAGTTGAAAGTCGCCATGACCCCGCGCCTCCTGTTTCGTTCCGTCGCCATTGCCGAAGCCATTACCTGGGCACTGCTGCTCACCGGGATGTTCCTGAAATATGTCCTGCAGGTCGGGGAGCTCGGGGTGCAGATCGGCGGGTTCCTGCACGGCCTCGTCTTCATCGCCTTCGGCCTGACGGCCGGGTTCGTCGGCGTCAACCAGCACTGGGGCCCGAAGCTCACCGCGATCGCCATGGTCACCGCGATCGTTCCGTTCGTCACGATCTCCCTCGACCGCGGGCTGGAGAAGAAGGGCCGGCTCGACGGTGATTGGCGCCGTATTCGCACCGATGATCCCCGCGATCATACCGGGGTGAGCGCCCTGCTCCGCTGGGTGCTGGCCCGCCCGGTGCTGCTCGTGACAGCCATGGCGGTCGCCCTGGTGTCGATTATGGCCACGCTGCTCACGCTCGGCCCGCCCGGCGGCGCCAGCTAGCCTCCCCCTCAATACGGATTCAATGGGGACGGGGCCCGTTCAAAGCGATGGAGCGAAACGGCGGCTCAGGTCAGCCGAGAGTAGCGGGCTGCTGCGGGGTGATTCCGACGCGGGGGTAGCGGGTGGTCGCGGCCAGCAAGAGGGCAGAATCCGCTTTCTCGAGGGGAAACGTCGTCCCCACCAGCGCCGAAAACGGATGCCGATGCCAGCCGCCGCTCAGATAGGTCACTGCCTGCTGCAGATCGGCCGGCGTGTAGTTGTGCACACCGCGCAGCGCAATCAGGCGGCGCACCATCGACTCCGGGTCGAGCAGCACGGGCTCCCCCGGCGAAACGCTTCCGACCAGCACGACGACTCCGCCGATGCCGATCAGGTCGATGACGGTTTGCACCGCCGTTTGGGCGCCGCTCACTTCCAGCGCGATCGTCGGCTCGGCCGCACCGGCATCCTGCAGCGCGGCGAGCACGCTCGCCACCCCGGTCGGCGACTCGCCGGGCGCACTCGGGTCCGCAACGGCGGCAGCACCGAAAGCCAGCGCGAGCTGCCGCCGCGCAGCATCCGGGTCGCTCACGACCACGAGGGCACCGGCATCCGTCGCCATAGCGCAGGCCGTCACCCCGAGCATTCCCGCACCGGTTACCAGCACCGTGGCTCCGGCCAGCGGCACCAGAGCGGATGCCGCAGCCAGCGCGGCGACGACCGTCGCGGTCGCGCAGGAGGCCGGCGCGAGCACCGACGCCGGAACCTGCTCGTCGACCACAACGATCGCCGTGCCGGCACACACCTGCACGTGGGTGGCGAAGCCGCCGCTGAGTTCCCAGCCCCGCTGCATCCGTTCGTGGCCGTATTTGGCCAGGTCGAGGCATTTCTGCGGGACTCCGCGGCGGCAACGGGCGCACGTTCCACAGCTCACGGTGACCGACCAGACCACGCGCTGCCCCACCCGCAAAGGCATTCCATTTGCGGCATATGCCGGGTCGCCGGTCGCGACGATGCGACCGACCTGCTCGTGGCCGAGCACGAGCGGCTTCGCGGCCGGGCGGTGACCCAGCGCCGTGTGCACGTCGGATCCGCAGACGGTCGCCAACTCGACTTCGACCAGCACGTCGCCGGGACGCAGCAGCACTCCCGGCACCGCCACGCACTCCAGCGGCAAGCCTGCTCCCAACCAGACCATCGCCTCGGCGGTTCGCGGCAGTACGATCTCGCGGCCGAGCCGGTAACCGCTCACCGGCAGTACATCCCCGGCAGCGGTCGCCAGCATCCCGTCCGTCGACGGTGGCCTCGAGTGCGGGTCCGATTTCGACATGACTACTCGGTCGTTTCCTCACGCAGGCCGAGCAGCTCGGCGAGGTCGGCCACGCTGTCAATGACCACGTCAGCCCCGGCATCCTCCAGGGTCTCGGTGTCATGGGTACCGGTACGCACACCGACCACGAGTCCAGCACCTGCACTCAGCCCGGAGAGCATGTCGCTGGCGGTGTCTCCCACGACGACCATCGCCGCGACGCTCGACGTACCGGTGCGTAATAAGGCGGTGAGCGGCAGGTCAGGATAGGGGCGGCCGCGACCGGCTTCGGCCGGGCACAGGCTCACATCGATCAGATCGCTCCAGCCTAGGGCGTCAATCAGCGTGTCCTGGGTCGCGCGGGAGAAACCGGTGACCAGGGCAATTTTCAGGCCGTTGTCGCGCAGCTCCTGAAACAGGTCGGATGTACCATCGATCGCGCTCACCCCGACCCGCTCGACGAGTTCACCGTAGGCGGTTTCAAAGGCTTCCGTGGCCGCCAGGGCATCCCCTTCGGAGTCGGTCAGTTCGCGAAAGACATCCAGCTTGGACTGGCCCATGGTTTCACGCACGTAGGCGACGGCCTCTTCCAACGCGTCGGCGGTGTCGGCGATGCCGCTGCGTTGCGCTGCCAGCACAAACGCCCGCTCGACGAGTCCGTTGTCGCTCACGGTGGTGCCGGCCATGTCGAAGACGACGAGTTCAACCTCGACGTCGTCCGGTTCGAAATCATCGAGGTCGAGGTCTGAGTCCAGGTCGGGAGAGAGCGGTGCAGTACTCATGAAATGCCTTTCAGAGAGGTGATCGCAGACAGTAGAAATCACGTGCTCGCCGAGACCGGTCGTCACACCGATTCCGGTCGTGGCCGACGCCCGTGCTGCCAGGACGTTCTGCAACGCTAGGCAGACCACGCCAACAGCCAAGGCGACCCGGGTAACCGGCAGGTGAACGCGCCATGGCAATTGGGCTCCGTGACACTCGGTCACCGCGCCACCTGCCGGTGAACGCGCCAGCTACACCTGGCGCCGAGATCGACACCTTCGTGACATGCACAGTTTCGCGCCAGCCCCGAGCGGTACGGTGAACCGCCGCATCCGATCAAAGGAGATCCCCGTGTTCACGAGCCCCTACGCTCCGGTCGAGATTCCCAACCTGAGCATTTTCGATTTTCTGTTCGGCGATTTGACCGAGGCCGAGCTCGATCGCACCGCAGTGATCGACGGGGCCACGGGCGAGGCACTCAGCTATCGCACCCTGGTCGACCAGATCACCCGAGTGGCTGGCGCTCTCGCCGCCCAGGGCGTCGGCCCCGGCACGGTCATCGGCCTGCTCTGCCCCAACACACCGGAGTTCACCGCCGTCTTCCACGGTGTTCTGCGCGCCGGCGCCACGATCACCACCATCAATTCGCTCTACACCCCTGACGACATCCAGCGTCAGCTGGTCGACTCCGGCGCGACCTGGCTTGTGACCGTCTCTCATTTGTTGCCCGGCGCCAAGGCTGCAGCGCACGCCGCCGGCATTCCCGACGAGCACGTCGTGGTAATCGACGGCGAGCCGGGGCATCCGTCGCTGGCTGACCTCTTACAAGCGGATGCAGCCCCGCCCGCTCTGAGCATCGACCCGGCCACGCACGTGGCCGTTTTGCCGTACTCTTCGGGCACCACGGCGGCGCCAAAGGGCGTCATGCTCAGCCACCGCAACCTGGTCGCGAATGTGCAGCAAGCGCGGGACCTGATCGGCGTCGTGCTCGAAGACAGGGTGCTCGCACTGCTGCCGTTCTACCACATCTACGGAATGACGGTTCTGCTCAACCTCGCCTTCAAACAGCGGGCTGCCCTCGTCACGATGGCGAAGTTCGACTTCGTCGAATTTCTACGAATGATTCAGGATCACCGCTGCAGCTACGTGTTCATCGCGCCGCCGATTGCGGTCGCCGTGGCGAAGCATCCGCTCGTCGAAAGCTACGACCTGTCGAGCGTGCACACGATTCTCTCTGGCGCTGCACCGCTCGACGGCACCCTCGCCGCGGCCGTCGCCGCCCGGCTGGACTGCCGCATTCTGCAGGGCTACGGCATGACCGAGGTCAGCCCGGTGAGCCACCTGATTCCGATCGACGCGCCGCACCTGTCGCGCGCCTCGGTCGGGGTGACCGTGCCGAACATGGACTGCAAGCTCATTTCGACCGAAACCGGCGAGGAGATCGAGGTGCCCTCAGCGGGGGTGAGCGAGCCTGGCGAGCTGCTCGTGCGCGGCCCCAACGTGATGCTCGGCTACCTGAACAACGAGCAGGCCACCCGCGAGACCATCGACGCCGACGGGTTTCTGCACACCGGCGACATCGCCACGGTGAGCGCCCTCGGCGAGGTGACCATCGTCGACCGCAGCAAGGAGCTGATCAAGTACAAGGGCTACCAGATCGCGCCGGCCGAGCTCGAGGCGCTGCTGCTCACCCATCCGCAGATCGCCGATGCGGCCGTGATCGGGGCAGCGGATGCCGACGGCCAGGAGATTCCCAAGGCCTTCGTCGTGGCATCGTCCGCCGTGACAGCCGAAGAGGTGATGGCCTACGTCACCGAGCGAGTCGCTCCGCACAAGAAGGTGCGGGCGGTCGAGTTCATCGAAGCGATTCCCAAGTCGGCCTCCGGCAAGATTCTGCGTAAGGACCTTCGCGCGCGGGAGCGTGCCGCGATGCTTCAATAGGACGACGTCCCGGCGGTGAAGATGGATGCGGCGGCCTGAGCGGCCGCGGTGGCGGGTGGCCGGGCCCCTGTTCGGTCGCAGCGATCCCCGACTTCTCGGCCACCCGGCGGGAGCCGGCGAGGTGCAAACCCTCGCCGGTGAATCCACACGATGCCTGTCGGTGCCGGGCCGAAGTGGATAGTGTGCATTGTGGCTTCCCGACTTCCCGCACGGGTGTGGCTTCCCGCCGACACCGCCCTGTGGACAACCTGTCATATCGTGTCCGATGTGGTGAAGAAGCGACCGATAGAATCGCACATCCAAACGCTGTTTCCGTTGTCGCCCGGCGTGACGGCGCTGACCATGGGCGGGCTCCTCGTCGACGCGTTCTACGCCGCTGGAGACGGTTCGTACGCACAATCCAGGTCCTTCGCCTTTGGAAGAGGCCTGTTTGGCCTCGCTCTCGCGGCCGGCACTCTGGCGGCGAGAGCCACCGGCAACTCGAATGCGCGCAACCGTGCGGCAGCGAATGCCCAAATAGCGTGGCGCCCACTGTTTGGCGGAACCATCTTCGTCACCACGCATGGCTTCTACCTGCAGACAATGGAGGGGCTATTTGAGTGGACCTGGGACTCCATCGACCTCATGTAGCTGGTCGGCTACAACTGCCTGATCTTGCAGGGCCGGTCGAGCACTGGACCGATTACGTGGCGCCTCAACTCGGAGTGGGCGGAGCTCGTGTTTGCGCTCTGGGCTCTCGCGCGGCATCCGTCTCACCCGCAATTGCAGGACGGCTCGTGGCTGCCGGCCAACTGGCTCGAATGGGCAACTCATCAGGGCTATTGATCGCACCTGGACCGGCCCCAAATCAGCGGCTAATGAGCGTCAGCGGTTGGCCGCTGGTGTGCGAGGGAGCGTTCCTTTAGACATGCGGGCAGGTCAATTCGCGCTGACGGGAATGCCACCCATCATCAGCAGGATAACCAAGAGCGCCGGGAGCACCGACACCACGTTCAGCACCAGCGCCACGATCGCCAGGCGCTTGGGACGATTCTTCATCGCGATGGCGACGACGGCCACGGCTGCGCCGATCGTCAGAATGGGGACGTAGATGGCGTAGAGCAACAGCGGCCCGACAATGAACATGAACTCGGAGCCGGTCCGGATCGGCTGGGCGAACCCGACCGCGGTGGAAATGAATATGGTCAAGGCTCCGGCGATCCAGAACCAGAACGCGATCAGCGCGACGATGCTGCGACGAGGCGCGCTCTTGGCGACCTCAGCCGGAATGACGGGTGGATCGGCACTGCTCATGGTTTCCCCTTAAACCGGGAATGGTCACATCCCCACCCGCCAGCCTAGAGTCCCGCCAGGTTCGGTCCCTCCCGCGAAACAGGTCGGCGCTCGAGCCTCGGGGGGTGCCGGCGAGATTCACGACGGCCTGTATCGCGGCGTGGTCCGACGGCCAGTCGCCCTCAAAATGCGTCACGTTAATGGCAGCCTTCAGCACGGTGGCGCTGGGCGTGACGAGGAGCCAGTCGATGCGTTTGAGATTGCGCCGCGGAAGGCGGTAGTTCAGGAACGTTCCCCACTCTTCGGCGAGGCGTTCTTCTGCTGTTTTCCAGGTATCCAGCAGCAGGCCCTGACCGGTGATCCGGTCAAAAGGGGCGGTATTCGCATCCGTGTTGAAATCGCCGGTCACGATAGTGGGCAGCATCGATGCAGCCACGATTCGTCGAACCGCGTCGGCGGATCGCAGCCGCGAGGTGCGGGAGCGGTGGTCAAAGTGAGTGTTCACGACCTGAAAATCGATGCCGGTGGCGATATCGTGAAAGAGCGCGTCGACGACGACCCGCGGCGTGGCATTCCACAAAGCCGCAACCGACGCTATCGACGGCCACTGGAGGAGTAAGCTTCTCCCCCAAAACGGGGGTCAAACCGGTTGCGATTTTCCCGGGACTGATGGTCATTCAGCAACGTTCCCCACCTGTCGATGAGGCGGTCTTCTGCTGGATCCCTGGCATCCAGCATCGGCGCGTAAAGAGAGCTGCCGCTCGTCTCCCAAGAGACACGATGGCGAGCTTTAACTATCGCGACGGACATCAGCCGTGACACACTGCGATAGTACGAATGTTCTGCACCTGTTCACCCGACGTAAACAAACGACGGTCGCATGTGTACACAGCACATACTGACTCAGCGTTGCGTCGGCGATCCTGACACGCGCTTTCACTGCAGAAAGACAAGCTCTTGATCAAGTACTTGATACGTCGCTTCGCCGGCTGGATGCTCATGATCGTGGTCGCGACGACTTTGACTTACTTCTTGGCATGGGGATTTCTTGACCCGCGCAACAACTACGTTGGACGTCGCCCACCCCTGTCAGAGGACCAGATAGTCCAACTGCTCCAACCACGAAACCTCAGCGATACCGTTCCGCTCCTGGAGCGTTGGTGGAGCTGGTTCTCCGGCATCATCTTCCGCTGGGATTGGGGAGTAAGCCCGGTCGGCCAGTCGGTGAATGATCAAGTGGCCTATCGCATGTGGGTGAGCGCAGAGCTCGTACTCGGCGCCACGATACTCGCCACCGTCTTGGGTATTGCTCTCGGCGTGTACACCGCGTCCAGACAGTACAAGATTGCCGACCGCATCGGTCAGGCCACCTCAATCGTCACGATGAACATCAATATCGTCGTGGCGGCTCTCGGAATCGTGCTCTTGGCGATCGGTTTCAACAACATGGTGGGAACGACGGTGTTCTTCGTCACCGGCTCGGCGAGTCCGGATGTTACAGGATTCTTCCCCATCATCGTTGATGCCCTGCAGCATCTTATTTTGCCGACCGTCGCACTCGTGATCATTGGCTATGCCGGCACCCATTTCCTTCAGCGTTCACTGCTGCTCGACAACATCAACGCCGACTACGTGCGCACCGCCCGCGCCAAGGGCCTGACGAA
Source organism: Cryobacterium sp. Hh38 (assembly GCF_004403235.1). Lineage (NCBI taxonomy): Bacteria > Bacillati > Actinomycetota > Actinomycetes > Micrococcales > Microbacteriaceae > Cryobacterium > Cryobacterium sp. Hh38. Next base: position 45,362 of record NZ_SOHD01000036.1, read on the forward strand.
GGCGCAGGCCATTCGCAAGCACGCGCTGCGCACCTCGCTCATTCCGGTCGCAACACAGGTGGCGTTCACAATCCCCACCGTTTTCATGGGTGCGATCCTCACCGAGTCGATTTTCGGATGGAATGGCATGGGCCGCTACTTTCTCGAAACCATTTCAAAGAATGACATCCATGGAACCGTCGCGATTGCCGCGTTTGGCGCGGTTCTGACCGCGATCGGAGCGCTGCTCGCCGACATCGCCGTCGTTGTTCTCGATCCGAGAGTGCGGGTGAGCTGAGATGCCCAGGAATTCAATCCAACCGGCCGTCGGACCAGAGACCACTGCTATTCGGCTTCCCCGAAAACGGATGTCGAAGTGGGAGCTCTACTCCAGGCGTTTTCGGCGCAATCGTCCGGCGGTCGCGGGCCTGGTGATCTTCGCCGTCCTCGTGCTGTTCGCGCTCGTTGCTCCCCTGCTTGCGCGCTACGACCACATTGAGCTCGATTTTCTCAACATCGGTGAGCCGCCGAGCGGCGAACACTGGTTTGGCACCACGAGCGCGGGCAACGACACCTTCGCCCAGGTGGCAATCGGCCTGCAACGCTCACTCATGATTGCCGTCGCAGTCTCGGTGGGAACCACGGTGATCTCTGCAGTGGTTGGTACCGCGGCCGCATACTTCAGCGGCATGTTCGAGCGGCTCACACTGCTGCTCATTCATTTCCTGATGGTCGTGCCCACATTCCTGCTTCTGGCAATGTTCTCCAACGACTCCGGCGGAGACTGGCGCATTATTTCGCTCATCATGATTCTCATCGGGTGGTTCTTCCCCGCTCGGGTGATCTGGACGATGGCCCTCTCACTGCGTGAACGAGAGTATGTGCACGCCGCCCGCTACATGGGCGTGCCGGGTATGAAGATCGTGCTGCGCCACATGCTGCCCAACATCGGTTCGCTTCTGGTGATCAACTTCACTCTTGGTGTGGTTGCCGCGGTGATGATCGAGACCGGTCTGTCGTTCCTCGGCTTCGGTGTCAAGATCCCTGATGTCTCGCTCGGCTCACTGATTGGCTCCGGGGCAAACACCATCACCAGCGCACCGTGGTTGTTCTATTTTCCAGCCGCCGCGCTCACGCTACTCACGGTCTCGATGGCCCTCGTCGCTGACGGCCTGCGGGACGCGCTCGACCCGACTTCGGCCGCTGGAGGGCGAGCATGACCAACCCACTACTTTCTGTTCGCGACCTCAAGGTCAGTTTCCCCTCGGAGACGGGCACAGTCGACGCCGTACGCGGCATCTCGTTCGACCTCAAGGCCGGTCGCACACTCGGCATTGTCGGCGAGTCCGGCTCGGGCAAGTCGGTCACGTCGCTGGCGATCATGGGGCTGCTAGACGAGAACGTCAGGGTCTCTGGCTCAATCACTTTCGACGGCCAGGAGCTACTGGGCAAATCTGACAAGCAGCTCTCCGCGATCCGGGGCAATGGTTTGGCGATGATCTTTCAAGACCCGCTGTCGTCGCTCACCCCGGTCTTCAGCATTGGTGACCAGCTTATTGAGGCGCTCACCGTTCATCGCAAGCTCTCGAAGCGTGCAGCGTGGGCTCGTGCCGTCGAACTGCTCGAAACCGTGGGGCTTCCCAATCCCGAACGGCGCATGAAGTCCTTCCCCCACGAGTTTTCTGGCGGGATGCGCCAACGAGTGGTGATCGCGATCGCGATGGCCAACAAGCCGAAACTCATCATCGCCGACGAGCCGACAACCGCCCTAGATGTGACGATCCAGGCCCAGATTCTCGACCTGATCGCCAAAGCCCAGAGCGAGACCGGTGCCGCCGTCATCATGATCACTCACGACATGGGGGTCGTCGCCAAGACAGCGGACGATGTGCTGGTGATGTATGCGGGCAGGCCGGTCGAGAAGGCCCCCGTGCACGAGCTCTTCCACCGCACGCGCATGCCGTACTCCATTGGTCTCCTTGGCGCGATCCCCCGGGTCGACAAGGCCGAAAAACAGCCCCTCGTACCGGTCAAGGGAAACCCGCCGCTGCTGATCAATCTTCCGGATGCGTGCCCCTTCGCGGCGCGCTGTCCGATCGTTATCGATGCCTGTCATTCGCGCGAACCTGATCTCGTGGCCGTTGGCAACGACAAGGTGGGCGAACACCACGCTGCGTGCATCCGTTCACACGAAATTACCGACGGTGGCCTCATCGATGGGCACCCAGTGTTTCCCCTGCCAGACATCCCCGAGCGCGCGCTGGCGGGCGTCCCCCGTGCGGATCGGCCGGTGACCCTCGAAGTACGCAATTTGACCAAGACCTTTCCCTTGATGAAGGGGGCCTTCCTTAAACGCAAGGTTGGGGAAGTCCATGCCATCCGTGGAATATCGTTTGACATCCGTGAGGGCGAGACGATGGCGATCGTCGGCGAATCGGGTTGCGGCAAGACCACGACGCTGCTGCAAATCATGGATCTGGTTGAACAGGTTGACGGCGACATCCTCCTCGGCGGGACCAGCGTCGCCGATGTGCGTCGCGGTCACGCCGAGCGCACCCTGCGGCGTGACATCCAGATCGTGTTTCAAGACCCGATGGGCGCCCTCGACCCGCGCATGACGGTGGCCGACATCATCGCCGAGCCGTTACGTGCGATCGGAACCAAGAAAGCTGAGGGCGAAAGCCGGGTCGATGAGCTGATGGACTTGGTCGGCCTCGACCCAACGCACAGCAACCGTTTTCCGTCCGCGTTCTCGGGAGGCCAACGCCAACGCATCGGTATCGCCCGAGCCCTGGCTACCAACCCCAAGATTGTGGTACTTGATGAACCCGTCTCGGCTCTCGATGTTTCCATCCAGGCTGGCGTGATCAACCTGCTCGATGAGCTCAAGGCCAAACTGGGCCTGTCCTACCTCTTCGTCGCGCACGACCTCTCCGTCGTTCGACACATCGCTGATCGCGTGGCCGTCATGTATCTGGGCGCTTTCGTTGAGCATGGCAGCGTCGACGAGATCTTCGAGAACCCCCAGCATCCCTATACGCAGGCTTTGCTCTCTGCGATTCCCATCCCGGATCCGGACATCGAGCGCACCCGCGAACGCATCGTGCTCACTGGCGATCTGGCGAGCGCCACCGATCACATTGGTGGCTGCTCGTTTGCCAGCAGGTGCCAGCTCTTCAAGGTTTTGCCGCCCGAAGATCAGGCACGTTGTCTTGGCGAAGTGCCGCCGTTGACCGGGCTAGAGAACACCCATCGCAACGCTTGCCATTTCAGATAAAACGTCTCAGCTCAGTGAGCGTTGACACCGTTCGGGTGTCACGGTTCCTGGCCGGAGTTGATTTTCCCATTTCCAGCCCCACACAGTAAGGAACGGTATGAATCAGCACAGAAAGCTCCTTGGATTTGTCGCACTGGGCGGTGTTCTCACCCTCGGTATCAGCGGTTGCACCGCGGCAGGTGACTCCGGCGACAGTGGCGAAAGCATCATTGCGGTCTCGTCAGCCGACTACAATCCCCAACCACGCGAGAACCTTCAGCAGGGTGGCGAAGTGGTCTTCCCGATCGTGGAGATCACCCCGCAGATGAACCCCCTCAACGGCGACGCGAGCGCGGACACCTCACGCCTCGCGTCGTGGTACACGCCACAGATTCTGCTCATGGAAGAAGATGGCACGCCCTACAAGAACGATGCCTACCTCGACGACTGGGAATTCGGCACCGCGGACGGCAAGACCTTCGTCAACTTCACCATCAACGACGACGCAGTCTGGAACGATGGCGCACCCATCGACTGGAAGGCGTTCGAAGCAACCTGGATCGCGAACCGCTCCTACGAAGAGGGCTACAGCCCCAATGCCACCGACGGTTACAAGGAGATCGAGTCGGTCACCAAGGGCGAAACAGATAAGCAGGCCGTCGTCACCTTTAAAGGTGAATTTGCGTGGCCCCAGATGCTCTTCACCACTGTGCTCAACCCCAATGTGAACACGCCCGAAATCTTCAACGAGGGCTACATTGACGAACCGCACGCTGAGTGGGGCGCCGGGCCGTACAAACTCAGCAACTTCGACATCAACGGCGGAACCGTGGTGTTTGAGCCAAACGAAAATTGGTGGGGCGAGAAGCCGCTGCTCGACAAGGTGACCTTTCGTCAGCTGGACCGCGCAGCATCCATCAACGCCTTCAAAAACGGCGAGATCGACATGGCCAGCACCAACACCAAGGACCGCCTCGAGCAGGTCAAGGATATGGATGGGGTCGTGACGTACCGGGCTCAGCAGACGGCCAACACGCTGCTGCAGGTTGACTCCGACAAGCCACAGTTCCAGGACATCAATGTTCGCAAGGCATTCTTCATGGCTGTTGACGTGGAGCAGCAGAAGAAGGTCGTCTGGAACGGTCTGAACTACGAAGAGGATCCCGCTGGTTCGTTCACGCTGTACGCCTTCCAGCCCGACTACGTCAACGCGCTCGAAGAGGCCGGCTACAAGTTTGACCTCGAAGGCGCAAAAAGTCTGCTTGACGAGGCCGGCTGGACCGCGGGCGAGGACGGAATTCGCGCGAAGGATGGCGTCGCCCTCGCGTTGACCTACCCCATCTTCAGCGACGACCCCGTGCAGGAGGCTGCCGCCAAGGCTTTGCAGCAGCAGCTGAAGGCCGCCGGTTTTGCTGTCACCATCGACACGCGGTCGCCTCAGGACTTCTCGACCGACTACTCCACGAAGAACTGGGACATATTTTCGCTTCGCTTCACTGCCTCTGACCCGTTCGGTGCGGCATGGTTCTGCCAGATCTACTGCTCCGACAGTGGGCTCAATCTCTCCGGAACGGGAACTCCCGAGATCGACGCGAAGATTCACGACCAGCTTGAGTCGATCTCCGACCCCAAGGAGCAGACGGTCCAGGCGATGAAGCTCGAAGCCGAGATCCTCGCCGAGACCTGGGGCATCTTCCCGATGTATAACGGACCAGAAATTTGGACTGTCAAGGAAGGCCTCGCAAATCTCACTCCCGAGCCCTACGTTGGCTTGGACCTCTTCGGCGTGCAGCCCGTCGAGAACATGGGTTGGGAGAAGTAGGGACTGACCTTCTGAACCCAACAGGGCGGGTCGGGTGCTGCGGCATCCGACCCGCCCGTTTTTCGTTGGGGGCAGAGCTGAGCCGAGTAGTCCTCCCTGCGGGCCGAAGGCACCCGATTCCCGTCTGCCGCACCATGCCGATATCGGCATAACGAGGCGACCGGTAGACTGACCGGGTCAAGCATCCGCTATCTCGGGGAGAATTCCACACGTGACCGCTGTTTCCAATACCTCTTCCCGCGGCGTCGCCGACACCGTTTCCAACGCCATTGCGACGCCGGAGAAGGAGCAGCCCTACGGCGCGCTCGGGCTCAAGGCCGATGAGTACGCGAAGATTCGCGAAATTCTGGGCCGCCGCCCCACGTCGGGCGAGCTCGCCATGTACTCGGTGATGTGGAGCGAGCACTGCTCCTATAAAAGCTCGAAGATGTACCTGCGCCAGTTCGGCGACAAGGTCACCCCCGCCATGAAGAAGAACCTCATGGTCGGCATGGGCGAAAACGCCGGTGTGCTCGACGTCGGCGAAGGCTGGGCGGTCACCTTCAAGATCGAATCGCACAACCACCCCTCCTACATCGAACCGTTCCAGGGTGCCGCGACCGGCGTCGGCGGCATCGTGCGCGACATTATCTCGATGGGCGCCCGCCCGGTCGCCGTGATGGACGCCCTCCGCTTTGGCGATATCAACGATGCAGACACCGCCCGCGTCGTGCACGGCGTCGTCAGCGGCATCAGCTTCTACGGCAACTGCCTCGGCCTGCCCAACATCGGCGGCGAAACCGTCTTCGACCGGGTCTACCAGGGCAACCCGCTGGTCAACGCGCTCTCGGTCGGCGTGCTGCGCCACGAAGACCTGCACCTCGCCAACGCCCGCGGCGTCGGCAATCAGGTCGTATTGTTTGGAGCCCGCACCGGCGGCGACGGCATCGGCGGGGCATCCATTCTCGCCTCGGACACGTTCAGCGCCGGCGGACCCACCAAGCGCCCAGCGGTGCAGGTCGGCGACCCGTTCGCCGAGAAGGTACTCATCGAGTGCTGCCTCGAACTGTTCGCGGGCAAGCTCGTCGAGGGTATTCAGGACCTCGGCGCGGCCGGCATCAGCTGCGCCACTTCTGAGCTCGCCTCGAACGGTGACGGCGGCATGTTCATCGAACTCGAGAAGGTGCTGCTGCGCGATCCAACGCTCACCGCCGAAGAGATCCTCATGAGCGAGAGCCAGGAACGCATGATGGCGATCGTCACGCCCGAGAAGCTCGAGGGCTTCCTCGCCGTCACGACAAAGTGGGACGTTGAGACCAGCGTGCTCGGCGAGGTCACCGACACCGGCCGGTTGATCATCAACTGGCACGGCGAGGAGATCGTCAACGTGCTGCCACGCACCGTGGCCGTCGACGGCCCGGTCTACGAGCGCCCGCTCGCCTACCCCACCTGGATCGACGCCCTCCAGGCCGACACCGCCTCCGTGCTGCCCCGTGCACTCGACGGCGAGACCCTGCGCGAGCAGTTCCTCGATCTGCTGGGCTCGCCCAACCTGGCCGACCCGAGCTGGATCACCGACCAGTACGACCACTACGTGCAGGGCAACACGGCGCTATCCTTTCCCGACGATGGCGGTATGATCCGCATCGACGAAGAGTCGGGCCTCGGCTTCGCGATCGCCACCGACGCCAACGGCCGCTACTGCCAGCTCGACCCGTACCGCGGCGCGCAGCTCGCCCTCGCCGAGGCGTACCGCAACGTCGCCGCGACCGGCGCCGTGCCGGCCGGCGTCAGCGACTGCCTCAACTTCGGCTCGCCCGAGAACCCCGAGGTCATGTGGCAGTTCCGTGAGGCCGTCACCGCCCTCGCCGACGGATGCCTCGAGCTGGAGATTCCCGTCACCGGCGGCAACGTCTCGTTCTACAACCAGACCGGCGACCAGCCGATTCACCCCACCCCGGTCGTCGCCGTGCTCGGCGTGATCGACGACGTCGCCCGCCGCATCCCGAGCGGCTGGCAGGACGACGGGCACAACATCTACCTGCTCGGTGAGACCCGCCTCGAACTCGACGGCTCGGCCTGGGCCGGTGTCGTGCACAACCACCTCGGTGGTCGTCCGCCGGTTGTGGATCTCGGCCGGGAGAAGGCCCTCGCCGGTCTGCTGCACGCCGCATCGAAGGAAGCCCTCATCGACAGCGCCCACGACCTCAGCGAGGGCGGGCTTGCCCAGGCCCTCGCCGAAGCCGTGATGCGCTTCGGGGTGGGCGCACGGGTCTGGCTGGGTGACATCTGCGGGCGCGACGGGGTGGACGCATCCACTGCCCTGTTCTCGGAGTCGGCCGGTCGCGTCATCGTCAGCGTGCCGCGCGAAGACGACGTGAAATTCCTCGGACTGTGTGCCGGCCGGTACATTCCGGTGCTGCGCATCGGTGTGACGGACAACACCCTGCACGCCCTGGAGGTGCAAGACGTCTTCGCTGCGACTCTCTCGGAGATGCAGTCGCGTCACCGCACCACCCTCCCCGCCGCCTTCGCCTAGCTAGCTCGCGAGAGCGCAAAAAGTGCCCGATTGAGAGGTTCAATCGGGCACTTTTTGCGCTCTCGCGAACCTTGCCAGGGGCTTGGGGTGTGGATAACTCTTGGGACTCGTTGAAGTTGGGTCACACTGTGGGCATGAATCGGTCTCACAGACTTCCACCGGACTTTGACGGACGTCCATTCAGCACGGCCGAGGGCAGTGGCGCCGGCCTAACCAAGAAGCGGATGCGGGCGTCCGACTTGGCGCGTCCCTATCCGGCAACGCGCACCCCGCGTGGAAAGAACAACTCGGTAAACCTGCTCATCCACACCTACGCCCACCGCATGTCCGAATCAGACTTTTTCAGCCATGTGACTGCTGCTCGCGTGCACGGGCTCCCACTGCCCTACGCCGTCGAACGCACCCAAACCATTCATGTCTCAACCGAAGCACCCGCGCTGCGCGACCGGGTACGCGGGGTTCGCGGCCACCACGTCGCCCCCCAGACAGTCACCGTGGTTGACGTTCAGGGCCTGCACGTCACGAGTGCGGTCGACACCTGGTGCCAGCTATCTACCATGCTTGGACTCGACGACTTGATCCGGATCGGCGACGCACTCATGCGCCGCAAGCATCCGTTCGCAACGACGCGCGACTTGCTCACCGCCGTTCGTCGCTATTCGGGACACCGGGGCGTGAAGCTCCTGCGCGAGGCGCTAATTTGGATTCGACCGGGCGTCGACTCACCCCGCGAGACCGACCTGCGGCTGCTGATCGTGCGGTCCGGCCTGCCAGAGCCCGAGGTCAATGGCCTGATTCTGGGCCGCACCGGCGTGAGACTTGCCACCGGGGACCTGGTCTTTCGCCGGTACCGTGTTCTGCTCGAGTACGACGGCGGGCAGCATCGCACCGACGAGAACCAGTACCACTGGGACGTTGACCGCCTCGACGCGCTCATGGAGGAGACCTGGCGGGTCATCCGCATCAACAAATCCCACCTCCGCAATCCGCCCGAGGTGATCCGCAGGGTGACGGTGGCGCTCATGGCCGGCGGCTGGCGGCCGTAAGCCGAGAGCGCAAAAAGTGCCCGATTGAGAGGCCCAATCGGGCACTTTTTGCGCTCTCGCGAGGAAGGCGAGTCGCTATTCGCGGCCGGCGGAGACCGGCGGAGACCCACTGGGGGTTGAATGACCGGCCGGCGACGACGCGGTCGGCGAGCGCGTCCAGGCGCTCGACGTGCGCAGCATCGAGACGGATGCCCGCGGCCGCCAGGTTCTCGTCCACGCGCTCAATAAACCTTGAGCCGGGGATGGGCGACACGGCAACCCCAAGAGCGCGACCCTTGTCATAAATCCACGCGAGCGCCACCTGAGCCGGCGAAACCCCGGCCTCACGAGCCACCGCCAGCACCTCGTCGAGCATCGGCTGGTTGGCGGCGAGAGCCTCAGGGGCAAACCGGGGAAACTTGTGGCGACCGTCGCCGTCGGTGAGCGAGGCACGGTCGAAGAGTCCGGTGAGCCATTGGCGCCCGAGCGGCGAGTACGGAACGAACCCGACTCCCAGCTCGATCGCCGTCGGAATAACGTGCCGCTCGACGTCCCGGCTGATAATGCTCCACTCAGACTGCACCGCAGCGATCGGGTGCACGGCCACCGCGCGACGCAGCTCATCGCCGGTCGGTTCGGACAAGCCGATGTGGCGAATCTTTCCCGCCTGAACGAGCTCGGCGAGTGCACCGACGGTTTCTTCGATCGGCACTTCGGGGTCGACCCGGTGCTGGTAATAGAGGTCGAGGTGGTCGGTGCCGAGGCGGGCGAGACTCAGGTCGATCTGCTCGAACACGTAGGCACGGTCACCGCGGATGCCGCGCGCTCCGATGCCGCCACCAGAGAGGATGCCGAACTTGCTCGCCAGCTGAACCTCATCGCGCCGGGTGGCGATCAAGCGTGCGATGGTCTGCTCGCTCAACCCGTTGCCGTAGACGTTGGCCGTGTCGATGAAGGTGAGGCCGGAGTCAACAGCATGCGTCACCGTGCGCAGGGCGTCGTCGGGGTCGATGGGTCCGTAGACCGGAGTGAGCGACATGCCTCCGTAGCCCTGCAAGCTGACCGTGAGGCCGTCGCCCAGTGTGACTGCGGTCAGGGTGGCGGGAGTTGTACTCATTTGGTCAGGATAGCGGCGTGGCGACACGATGCCACGCGTATAACGTCACGCGAGAGCGCAAAAAGTGCCCGATTGAACCTCTCAATCGGGCACTTTTTGCGCTTTCGCGAGAGGGATTAGAGGAAGGGCTCGTCGATGAGGGTCTCGGCTCGCTCCCAGAGACGCGCGGCCACGGCTCGGTCGCGGGAGGTGCGGGTGGCGGGCTGGCGCACGGGGCGGCCACGGGTGAGCAGGCGCGGGCCGAAGTAGTCGCCACCGTGGGCATCCGGGTCGATTGCAGCACGCACGGTCGACCAGGCGCCGTGGTGCTTGCCCTGCGCGCCGACCACGGTTTGCGCACCGTCGATCACCCGTTTGATCCGCGAGACGCTATTGACACCGGGAATGGTCGGAGTCAGCCCCGAAATGGAATATCCCGGATGTGCCACCAGGGATTGCACCATGCCGGCGCCGGTCGCCCGTAGCCTCCGGTCGAGTTCGAATCCGAACACCTGCATGGCGATCTTGGATTGCGCGTACGCCTTCCACCCGTTGTACGTGGTGGCGAGCTGCAAATCATCGAGGGACGAATCCATCAGTCGGGAAATCAGCGACCCGAGCGACACCACCCGGCTGCCGGGCGTGCGGCGCAAGGCCGTAAGGGTGCCGGCGGTGAGCGCGAAGTGGCCCAGAAAGTTCGTCGCGAAGATGAGCTCGTTGCCGTCGAGGCTCACCTGCCGGTCGGCAGACGGGTGCACGATTCCGGCGTTCAGAATCAGACCGTCGAGACGCGGCAGAGCACGCAGGGTCTCGCTGACCTCGCGCACCGACTGCAGGTCTGATACATCCAGCTGCAGCACAGAAACGGATGCCCCGGGCGCGCGATCGCGGATGGCCGCCGCGGCGGCATCCGCTTTCAGGGTGTTGCGGCAGGCCAGAATGACGTGCGCGCCAGCCCCAGCGAGTTGCTCACTGGTGAAATAACCAAGGCCCGCGTTGGCGCCGGTGACCACGAAGGTCTTGCCGCTCTGGTCGGGGAGGGAGCGCAGATCCCAGCTCACGTTGCTGACCACACGGTTCCCACAGCGCGGCGCCGAACGATCACGACGCCCGGCTCGGTGCATGCGCGGTCGGCGGGTGCGGCACCGGGTGCGTCGCAGCGCGCACAGCAGTCTTAGCGGGCACAGTCGCCGACCCAGCCGGAAGCCCCGCCGCAGCCCCAGCGGCCCGTCCCACCACGACCGGCTCGCCGCCGGCGATCTTCACGTGGTGGTGGATCACCTCGGCGATGATGAAATTAAGGAACTTCTCGGCGAAGGCCGGGTCGAGGTGCGCTTCTTCGGCGAGCCCGCGCAGGCGATCGATCTGCATGAGCTCACGCGCCGGGTCGGCGGCCGGCAACCCGTGGGCGGCTTTCAGACGCCCGACCTGCTGGGTGAATTTGAACCGTTCGGCCAGCAGATGAATGAGCGCGGCGTCGATATTGTCGATGCTCTCGCGAATGCTGTGCAGCTGGTCGATCGCAGCCGCGGCGGCTTCTGGGGGTAGTTCCTCGTGTACGGCCATGGTTTTACGATAATGCATGCTGCCCGCGTCAAACGGATGCCGCCGCCTCCCGGCCCCGCACCCCGAACCACCCGAGCCGCAACCGTTTCTGCGTGAGCAGGATGCCCACGAGCACCAGCAGCGCCCCGGTCGGTTCGTGCCAGGAGAACGTTTCGGCCAGCACGAGCACCCCTAGAATCACGCCGACGACGGGTGTCACGTAGGTCACCGTGGACGCGTTGGTCGGGCCCCACGCGCGCAGCACGTTGATGTTCCAGATGTAGGTGACTCCGGTGCCGAGGGCACCCAAAGCCAGCAGACACAGCACGATCGGCAGCGTCAATTGCACCGGGCTCCCGGCCAGCACGGGAGTCAGCAGCAACATGATGCCACCGCCGATGCCGATATTGAGAAAGGCGAAGGTGCTGCCGGCGATCGGCCGGCCGCTCAGAAAACGACGCGTGTAGCCATAGGTGAAGCCGTAGCTGACGGCCGCGCCGAGGCAGGCGAGCTGACCCCAGAAGTCGCCGGTGAGCGAGGAGTATTGCCACGGACCGATGATCACGACGACGCCGAAAATGCCGAGCATCACCCCGGCCACCTGGGCGCGCACGAACTTCTCCACCCGAAACGCCAGCGTCGCCAGGAGCGCCGTCATGATCGGAGTGACCGCGTTGTAGATGCTCGCCAGACTCGACGAGACGTACTGTTCGGCCCAGGCGAAGAGCAGGTGCGGAATCACGCATCCGGTGATCGCAATTACCAGAAAGTGCAGCCAGACCACGCCTTCGCGCGGCAGCACCGGCCCGTTGTTCACCCGCGGCCGGTTCACGAGCACGATCAGGCCGAGGGTGAGTCCGCCGAGCACGAGTCTGGACCAAGCGACCTGACCGAAGCTGACCCCGTCGAGCGCGATCTTGATGAACAGAAAGCTGGAGCCCCAGATCAGCCCCATACCGAGAAATTGCAGGGTGACGAGGGTGTTGCTGGCGGCAGGCTGTGGGGGCACGGTCTGAGCCTATAGTGGGCGTCGGCGCACCAGCGCCCCGCCGAGCTCAACGTCTGAAAAGCGCCGAAGAATGGCAGCAGGTGCTGCACCCGGCCGGCGGGAATTCCCGCCAATCGGGGATCAACCGCCGCACAATTTGGCGGTTCGCCTCGCCCTACTCGCAATGGCCGCCAGAACTGCGGAGATTTCGCCAGAATAGGTCCAATTCAGCCCGTATTCAGCGGCTCCAGATGAGAATCTCCGCGGTTATGAACGGCCCCTCCGGTGCCGACGCTCGCCCGTGCGATTTTCAGCGCGCCGAGCACCTCGTGGAGAGCACGAACGCCCCCAGGCCACTACTGCGAGGTATCGGCCCCGGCATTTCGTTCCGCGTCAAAATCGGCCGCCGCACGGGTCGAACCCGGCGCGGCTCCGGGCGCCGCCTCCGGCAGATCCGGCGCGCTCCCGCCGTTCACGCCGCTGCGCACGCCGCTCTGCGGGCCACCGCCACTGATCGTGCCGCCCGGCCCGGCCTTGCGCAGGCTCCGATAGGACACGAACCGGGACTCGAACGCGCCCAGGCGGGCCTCGAGTCCGGCGCGAACGGCCGGCCACTCATCGGCGAGGATCGAATAGACCGCGCTGTCCCGCCAGGTGCCGTCGGCGCGGGGGCGATCCCGGCGGAGGATGCCTTCAAAGGTGGCTCCGATACCGAGGATGGCGGCGCGGGAACGCTCGTTGATGGCATCCGCTTGAATTTTGACCCGGCCGAAACCATTGTCGAAGGCGGTGCCGAGCACGAGCAGCTTGGTTTCCGCGTTGACTGCGGTGCCCCAGACGCGGGGGTCGTAGGCGGTCCAGCCGAGGTGAATCGACTCGTTGACGACATCGATGTCGCCGAGGGTCGTGGTGCCGACGACGTCGCCGTCGTGTGCGCCGCCGAGCAGGCGCACCACGTAGGGCAGACTCTCCCACTGAAAGTAGGTGTCGGCCCATTGGATAAACCCGTCAACGTCCCGGTGCAACGATGCCGGGCCACCGCCGAAGCCGGCGGCGAACACCTCGGGGCGAGCGATGGCGCGGTGCAGGTCGGGAAGCACCGCGCTGCCGAGCGGTTGCAGCTGCACAAAACGACCTGTCAGGGTCAGGGAATGGGGTCTCAGGGCGGTCACCCGCCCAGTGCGGCAGGTCAACCCCGAAACGGGTAGCGGCTTTAGTCGATCAGGTCGTGCCGCACCACGATGGCTTCACGGCCCGGGCCGACGCCGATCGCCGACATGCGCGATCCGCTCATGGCTTCGAGCGCGAGCACGTAGTTCTGCGCGGCCTGCGGCAGCTCCTCGAACGTGCGCACACCGGTGATGTCCTCGGTCCAACCGGGTAAGTTCTCGTAGATCGGCACGGCGTGGTGAAAGTCGCTCTGCGAGACGGGCACCTCGTCGACGCGCACGCCGTCGACCGAGTAAGCCACGCAGACCGGAATCTCGGCCAGGCCGGTGAGCACGTCGAGCTTGGTGAGCACGAAGTCGGTGACACCGTTGATGCGGGCGGTGTACCGGGCGATCGGGGCGTCGTACCAGCCGCAGCGACGCGGACGGCCGGTCGTGGTGCCGAACTCGAAACCGTTGGCGCGCAGGTACTCGCCGGACTCGTCGAACAGCTCGGTCGGGAACGGCCCGCTGCCGACGCGGGTCGTGTACGCCTTGACCACGGCGATGACGCGGTCGATGCGGTTGGGTGCGATACCGGAACCGGTCACCGCGCCGCCCGAGGTGGCGTTCGACGACGTAACAAAGGGGTAGGTGCCGTGGTCGACGTCGAGCATGGTGGCCTGGCCCCCCTCGAACAAGACGTTCTTGCCGGCCATCAGTGCCTGGTGCAGCAGCAACGCGGTGTCGGTGACCATCGGGCGCAGGCGTTCGGCGTAACTGAGCAGCTCGGTGACGATCTCCTCGGCCTCGATGGCACGACGGTTGTACACCTTGACCAGCATGTGGTTCTTCTGGTCCAGGGCGCCCTCGACCTTCTGGCGCAAAATGTTCTCGTCGAACAGGTCCTGCACGCGGATGCCGACGCGGTTGATCTTGTCGGCGTACGCCGGGCCGATGCCGCGCCCGGTGGTGCCGATCTGGCGTTTTCCGAGAAAACGCTCGGTGACCTTGTCGAGGGTGCGGTGGTACGCCGTGATGACGTGCGCGTTCAGGCTGACCTTGAGCCGGGAGACGTCGACACCGCGCTCCATCAGCGCGTCGAGCTCTTCAAACAGCACCTCGACGTCGACGACCACGCCGTTCGCGATGACCGGGGTCACTCCGGGGCTCAGGATGCCCGACGGCAGCAGGTGCAGCGCATACTTCTCATCACCGATGACAACGGTGTGTCCGGCGTTGTTGCCGCCGTTGAACTTGACGACATAGTCGACCCGGCTACCGAGCAGGTCGGTGGCCTTGCCCTTGCCCTCGTCGCCCCACTGGGCTCCGATGAGTACGATCGCGGGCATTTAGTCTTCTCCTCGAATAACAAAGGCTTCGGTCGGCGGCGCCGGGTCGAAGCCGGGGCTGCCGGTGTAACGGGCTCCGATGATGTCAATGGCGCTCGCATCGGCATCCGTCAAAAAAGCGGTGAGACGGATGACCTCGTCGGCCTCACCGATCTCTTCGGCACCGCGGCGCAGCGCGAACAGGGCGCGAAGCACCCCGCGGTTGGGTTCGTGGCGCCACGGAATGGGGCCGTGGCCGCGCCAGCCGGCCTTGCGCAGGGCGTCGAGTCCGCGGTGATAACCGACCCGAGCATAGGCGTACGACTCGAGCACACGGCCCTCGGAATGGGTGGCATCGGCCAGCTCAGCCCAGGCCAGCGGCGACGTCGGGTGCACCTGCACCACAGCGGCGATCTCGCTCCACGCGGTTCGGCGAAGGGCCTCGAGCACCTCCGGTTCCGCGGGAAGAAGGGTCTCGGGCTCTGAAATCAAATTGTCGCCGGTCACACTGAATCCTACCAAGACCGCAGGCCGCCGCTTTCGGTGCGCTGCCGCCCCTGTCTCGTGACCGCGCCCGATATCGGTGGGCGCTACGTTCGGTTACCGTAGCGAGCACCCACATTGGGCGCGCTCATGCACGCCAGACTGCTGAACGGATGGGCCAGGCTACGCTGGGCACTGCTGCCGGGCCGCGACGCGCCAGCCACCGTTGACGAACAGATAGGTGGTCGACATGTTCAGTTCGGCCACCACCTCACCGCGCCGGGCAATTGCTTTGTAGACGACGACACCGGCGTGCTCGCCGAGGCGAATGATGGCGGGTTCGTGAATGCCGTAGCTCTCCCACGGCGCCGCCTGATCAAAGTAGGCGGTGACTTGGTCGCGCGTGATGACAGCGCCCGGCACGATCATCAACCCGTCGTCGGTCATTTCGCGCTGGTAGTAGGCGCCGCCCGTACCGCCCAGAATGGCCTCCCATCCGGCGTTTTCTTCGTGCAGCAGGCGGGCGGGTAGATCATCAGTGATCGCAGTCATACCGTCACGCTAGCCCCAAACCGTCACCGAATGAAGGAAAAATCAGAACCGGTGCTGAACCACCCAGGAATGCATGGTGACGGCCGCGGCGGCCGAGGCGTTGATCGAGCGGGTCGACCCGAACTGGCTGATTTCGACGATGGATTCCGCGGCGGCGATGGCCTGCTCCGACAGTCCGGGGCCCTCCTGGCCGAACAGAAGCACGCAGCGCTCTGGGAAGCTGAAGGTCTCGATGATGACGCTTCCTGGCACGTTGTCGATCGCGATCACCGGCAGCGCCTCTGCGGCACACCATTGCACGAACGCGGCGACATCCGTGTGGTGCAGCACATGCTGGTAGCGGTCGGTAACCATGGCACCGCGCTTGTTCCAGCGTTTGCGCCCGATAATGTGCACGGTGTCGGCGCCGAACGCGTTGGCGCTGCGCACGATCGAACCGATGTTCATGTCATGCTGCCAGTTTTCAATCGCCACGTGAAACGGATGCCGGTGCTCATCCAGGTCAGCCACAATCGCGGCCATATTCCAGTAGCGATACCGGTCGATCACGTTGCGGGTGTCGCCGTGCTCGAGCAGCTCGGCGTCGTACCGGTCTTCGCTCGGCCACTCCCCCGGCCACGGGCCGACCCCGTAGGTGGAGCGTTCGGAGGAAGAGCTGTCGACGGCGAAGGTGGGGGCGGCTGGTTCGATCACTGCTTAACCGTAACCCGCCGGCCGAACCCAGATTCGGGCTTTCGGTGTGCCTAAATTTCGGCTAGGGTTTCGGCATGTCTAAAACGGATGCCCCCGCTCCCGATCGCGTGCTCGCCCAGGCTCCCACCACGGTCGCCTCCAGCCGCCTGCTGTGGCTGCTCGGACCGGCCCTCGTTGCCGGGGTCGCCTATCTCGACCCGGGCAATGTCGCGAGCAATATGACCGCCGGAGCCCGTTACGGCTATCTGCTGGTCTGGGTGGTCGTGGCTGGCAACGTGATGGCCTGGCTCATTCAGTACCTCTCGGCCAAGCTTGGGATCGTCACCGGGCAGAGCCTCCCCGAGATTCTCGGGGTGCGCATGAAACGGCCCACCGCGCGGCGGCTCTATTGGATTCAGGCCGAACTCGTCGCCATGGCCACCGACCTCGCCGAGATCATCGGCGGCGCCGTCGCCCTCAACTTGCTGTTCAACCTGCCGCTGATCTGGGGCGGCGTGATCACCGGAACCATCTCGATGATCGTGCTCATGGTGCACTCGCGGCGGGGACCGCGCATTTTCGAACGCGTCATCATCATGCTCATGCTCATTATCACCATCGGTTTCACGGCCGGCGTCTTCGTCTCCCCGCCCGATGCCGGCGGCGTTCTCGACGGTCTGGTTCCGCGCTTCGAGGGCAGCAACTCGGTGCTGCTCGCCGCGTCCATTCTCGGCGCGACGATCATGCCGCACGCCATCTATGCGCACTCCTCGCTCACCCGCGACCGATTCCCGGAATGGCAGGGCGTGGTCGCGACCCGCCGCCTGCTCTGGGCCACGAAATGGGACGTCACGATCGCGATGGCCATCGCCGGAACAGTGAATCTGGCGATTCTGCTGCTCGCAGCATCCGCTTTGCAGGGTGTGGACGGAACCGACACGCTCGAGGGAGCCTATGCGGCGCTCAAGGACACGCTTGGACCGATCGTCGCGACGCTGTTTGCGGTGGGACTGCTCGCGTCGGGGCTCGCCTCAACCTCGGTCGGCGCCTATGCCGGGGCCGAGATTATGCACGGCCTGCTGCACGTGCGCATTCCGCTCCTGCTTCGACGGCTGGTCACGCTGATTCCGGCTCTGCTCATTCTGGGCGTCGGATTCGACCCCACCCAGGCGCTCGTGCTCAGCCAGGTGGTGCTCTCGTTCGGCATTCCGTTCGCGCTGATTCCGCTGGTCTGGCTGACCGCGCAGCGCGGCCTGCTCGGTACGTTCACCAACCGCTGGTTCACGACCGCCGCCGGTGTGGTGTGCGCGCTGGCGCTGGTCGCCCTCAACGTGGTGCTGCTCGTACTCGTCTTCACCGGAGCGTAACGGTCGGCCAACGTGTCGGCGCCTCCCGTTACTCGAGTTCGCCGACCGCAATAAAACGGCCGCCACCCGCCCAATTGGCGAGGTGACGGCCGCAACAGGCGGATGCCCTACGCGGCGACCCGACGACGCCGAACGACGAGCGCGGCTCCGGCTACCAGCAGCAGCAGCGCGGCGACGCCGAGCGGCGCACCAGCGAAGCCAGTCGAAGCCAGGGAAGCCGCGGCAGCAGCCGTAACCGCGGAGGCAGCATCCGCTTCAACGGATGACAGATAGGTCACAATGCCCCCGGCGCCAACAGTGAAGTACACGACGCTGCTGAGAGCGCTGCCGTCGGCAGCCGTTCCGCTGAACGTGACGGTGTGCGCGCCGGCTTCCATCCCGGCGGGCATGACGCCCGTGCCGGTGACAGTACCGTCGAGGCTGGCGGATCCAAACGCGATCGTGACCGGGGTCGAACGCACGACCACCGTGTAGGCGGACTCTGCCAGCAACCCCACTGCCGAGACGGTGACCGTGGAGCCGGCCACGACATCGCCGATAGCCAGGTCGAGGTCAAGGGTCAGCGCGGCGGCAACAGGGTTATCGGTCGGGGTGTCGGTCGGGGTGTCGGTCGGGGTGTCGGTCGGGGCATCGACCACTGCCGTCCATTTCGCATACGCGGTCACATCGGCGGTCACTGGCGTACCGAAGTCGAACGGAACCTGGAGAACTTCTGCATCGCTGTACCAGCCGCTGAACAACCAGCCCGATTCCGACGGATCATCTGGACGAACTGCTGAATCCCCAGCACTCACCGACTGGGCGTTCACGGCGGTGCCGTGCCCGTTCAGCTCAAACGTCACGGTCGGGTCAAGCACTTCGGCCACGTAGAGCGCGGTGTTGTGGCCCTTCCAAGTCGGGTGGGTGAACCCGCCGTCTCCGACGATTTCGAAGCCCCACTCAGCCAGGTAGCTAACGACCAACGCGTTGGATTCGCCCAGCGACGCGCTGCTTCCGGGAGCTGCCCAAGACGTGGGCGCGCGGCCGGCAAACGTCACCGACGCCAGCGACGTGTTGTTATAGAAGACACCCTGCCCCAGGCTCGTAACCGTCGAAGGAATGACGACTGACGGGATATTGGCGTGGGCAAAGACCCAGTTGCCGAGCGTCTCCAGCCCCTCATTCAGAGTCACCTCGGTCAGGAATAGGTTGTGGTCGAATGCATCGTTGCCAATTTCGGTCACGGACCCCGGAATGCTAATGGAAGTGAATTCGTTATAGGAAAAAGCACCGGTGCCGATAGTGGCGAGAGCCCCCTCCTCCTGAAAGGTGACGCCGGTCATATTGTTGCCGGAGAAAGCGTAGTTTCCGATACTGGTCACCGACGCCGGAATGGCAACAGACGCACCCAAGATTGTGCCGTAAAACGCGCTGTCACCAATGGTGCGCAGCCCCTCGGGCAGGGTTACCGAGGTCAACGAGGCATATTGGAAGGCTGCCGCACCAATGGTGAGCAGCCCCTCGGGGAGGGTCACCGAGGTCAACGAGGCGAATTGAAAGGCGTTCGCGCCAATGGCGGTGAGGGTATAGGGCGCGTACGCACCCGGGAAACTCTCGGGAAACGCGAGCGTAGTCGCGGAGCCTTCGTAGTACGTCGCTGTTGCGCTCATCGTTGCATCGTCGAATGCGTAAACGACGTCATCTATGGTCAGGTCGGTCATCGCTGCCTGCGCGGGAGCCGCGACCAGTACCGAGCCCAGAATCAGCGCTGCCGCAACGGATGCCGCCACCACCCGCGACGAATTACCTCGCGGAACCGAAAAAAACCTGCGCACTGCGACCTCCATTAGCTAACCCATCCCCTGTCACTCCGGCAGAGCCCGTCGTGCACAGCAATTTCTCGGCGAGACGCCGAATTCTGATCGTATGGTGTGCATTGCCCCTTCACCCCCCTCTGTGTCAATTTGTGCAGAAAACCAGTGCCGAGATCCCAGTGCCGAGATCGCCCGGATTCCAGCCCACAACGTGCCCACCGGCAGCTTCGGTAGCACTCGCGTGTTGGCCGACGGCATCGACTCGCCTGGCACTGGCTTCCCCGTCAGCCAACTTGCTACCCTGAAGAGAAATGACCTACACGACCGGCGCCGCCGAGGACTACCTCAAGACCATCTACTCCCACACCGAGTGGCAGAGCGACCTGATCACCCCGTCGGCGCTGGCCGTGCGACTGGGAGTGGCGCCGTCATCCGTTACCGAAATGGTGAAGAAGCTCGCCGCGAGCGGGCTGATCACCCACGTTCCCTACGGGCCGCTGGCGCTGACGGATGCCGGCCGGCTACGAGCAACGGCGGTCGTGCGCCGGCATCGCCTGATCGAAACCTGGCTGGTCGGCGAAATGGGCTACGACTGGGACCAGGTACACGACGAAGCCGAAATTCTCGAGCACTCCATCTCGGATCGCCTGCTCGAAGCGATCAACGCCCGGCTCGGGTTTCCAGCGCACGATCCGCACGGCGATCCCATTCCGGCCGCCGACGGCTCCGTCGTGCGGGAGCCGTCGGCGCTGCTGGCCGAGGCCGCGGTCGGGCACGCCGGAGTCGTGCTGCGCATCAGCGACCGCGACCCCGCAGTGCTGCGCGAACTCGCAGCTGACCTGATCGGACCAGGCACCGCATTCACCCTCGCGGCGCCACTGACCATCGTGTTAGCGGATGGCCAGAGCCGGCTCATCACGCCAGCTGCTGCCGCGTCCATCTGGGTCACCGCCTGAGGCACTAGCCAGCTTTCGGCAGTTTCGGCCGTCGTGCCGGCACGGGCGATTTCGGGTGGGGCCGCAGCATCCGCTTTATTGCCTGAGATGTAACCGAGGCGAAACCTCGCGCAGCTAGGCTGAGAGTCGACATGAAGGAGCGCCCGATGGCACGACGCGACGAAATCGAATGCTGGCTCACCGACATGGACGGTGTGCTCGTGCACGAGAATGAGGCCCTCCCCGGGGCCTCCGAACTGCTGCAGCAGTGGACGGATTCTGGCACCCCGTTTCTGGTGCTCACCAATAACTCCATTTTCACGCCGCGTGACCTGAGCGCCCGGCTGCGTTCGAGCGGGCTGAACGTGCCGGAGGACCGCATCTGGACCTCGGCGCTCGCGACGGCAGACTTTCTTAAATCGCAGATGCCTGGTGGCACGGCGTTCGTGATCGGCGAGGCCGGAATCACCACTGCCCTGCACGAGGCCGGCTTTATAATGACCGAAACCGCTCCCGACTATGTCGTGGTTGGTGAGACGCGCAACTATTCGTTCGAGGCCATCACCAAGGCGATTCGGCTAATTCTGGGCGGCGCACGGTTCATCGCGACGAATCCGGATGCCACCGGACCGAGCAAAGACGGCCCGATGCCAGCGACCGGGGCAATTGCGGCGCTGATCACCAAGGCCACCGGCATGGAACCCTATGTCGTCGGCAAGCCCAACCCCATGATGTTCCGTTCCGCGATGAACAAGATCGGCGCGCACTCCGAGAACACCGGCATGATCGGCGACCGGATGGACACCGACATTGTCGCCGGCATCGAGGCTGGTCTGCACACGATTCTCGTGATGACCGGCATAAGCGACGAGGCCGAGATCAACCGGTACCCGTTCCGGCCAGACGAGATCGTGGCTGGTGTGCACGAGCTGCTCGTGACCGAACTGATCGAGAGCGACGAGCTCTAGGCCGCTCAGACTCCGGGTCCGGCTCCCATGATGCTCATGCTGAGCGGCTCAGCCGAGGCCCGGCTGGCGAAGCAGTAGAAGTTGCGTGGCTCGTCGGTCCACTGGTCTTCGGTGATCGGATAGCTGCCCTGCATCTGCAGGTTCGGGTAGGCGCCGGCGGCGTTCAGGTCCAGAATTCCGGGGCTCGTGCACAGTAGGTTGATCTGCGCGGCCAGTGCGGCTTCGCCTGGAAAGGCCGTGGTCGCGTCGCCGCCGAAGTCGCCGCGGAACACCAGCTGAGCCGTATGCGAGGCCGCGCAATCGACGACCGTGAAGTCTTCTTCCCACGGCGAGCCGTAGGGTTCGAGGCATTCCCCGCCGAACAGGGTATTCCACTCGTGCACGCCGGCCAGCTGTACCGCGGTAATCTCCGGCGCCGGAGTCGGCGTGGGAGTTGGTGTCGGTGTGGGCGAAGCGGATTGGGTGGGCGCGGCTACCGGAACCGGGCTCGCGACGAGCCGTTGGCCTAGATAGAACAGTCCAGCGAGAACGATGGCCGCGAGCAGTCCGACGGCGGTCCAGACCAGGCTGGCCTGGCGGGCACCGCCGGTACCCCGCCGGGAGCGGTGGCGGCTCGGCGGCTCGGCAGCTGTCGGCGCCGCGATCGGGGTCGCGGCGCCGACGATGACGGTCGTGGCGGCCGCAGCACCGCTGGCCTCAGACTCGGTGGCACCGCACGTGCCCGGCGCAGTCAGCAGCTCGGTCGGCTGATCGCCGAAGTCCTCACCGGACTGAGAGCGGATGCTCCCCGCCGGGCCCTGCGGACCAGCATCCGTTTCAGAACTGGGCAGGTCGACGGTCGCTGCCGGGACTTCGGGGGCGACGGGCGCCGGCTCGACGGCGGCAACCGGTTCGGCCTGTGCCTCAGCGGCGCGGTGGCCTCTTCGCCCGAGCTCGTCCGAAACGGGCGCGACCGGAACAATGGGAGCGGCGGCATCCGCATCGTCAGCACCGGACGCCACCAGCGAGTCGGCACCGGATTCCGCACCCGACTCGCCGACGGGCTTGCCGAGCTGCGACGCGAGCCAGGCGATTCCGAGCTCGTCGTCGTCTGGCGCCACTAGTTCAGCCCCAGGTCCTCAAGGGAGATCGCGGCAAAATAGGGGTAACCGGCGGCTTCGATCACTTCACGGGCACCGGTGTTGCGATCGACCACGACGGCGACGCCGGCGATCTCAGCGCCGATCTTGAGCAGGGCTTCGATGGCGGCGAGGGGCGACCCCCCGGTCGTCGAAGTGTCTTCGAGCACGATCACGCGCTTGCCGGCGAGTTCGGGGCCCTCGACCTGGCGGCCCCGTCCGTGGTCCTTCGGTTCCTTGCGCACGACGAACGCGTCGTAGCTCGCGCCGCGGGCCACGCCCTGGTGCATGACGGCGGCGGCGATCGGGTCAGCGCCCATGGTCATGCCGCCGACGGCGACGACGTCGGGAACGTCCTGAATCAGGTCGAGCATGACCTGCCCGATGAGCGGGGCGACCCGATGGTCAAGGCTCACCCGGCGCATGTCCACGTAGTACGTGGCCTTCTTGCCGCTCGTGAGAACGAAGTCGCCGTGAAAAACGGCCTCGGCCGAGATGAAGTCGATGAGTTTCTGCCGCGTATCAGTCACGCTCGCCAGTTTAGAGCATGGCTCACAGCCCCCAGGAGACAAGGCGGGGCGGGTTTCCTGCGGGGTTGCGAATTTTTGCTCGAGGAGCAGGTGACCCTGCCCCGCCGATCCCCATGAAGGAGTGCACAAACGCAGCCAGTGAGGACGCAGATGGCTCGGTTTCACAAACGGCCCTACGAGGGGCGGATGCGAGAGCGGGAAGTGAAGTGAAGAGGCGGTGGGAGTTAGAAGGCGCGAACGAGATTGCGACGCTCGATCTGACGGTAGCCATCGCGGCGAACCTCAACGACGAGGGCGGCGATGGAGACAACGGCAACGGACAGGAGTGAGATGAGGATGAACACGAGGTGCCTTTCAGAGGAGATGGAGTGGCCCGGCACGGAGGCGACATTGCTCGTGTATGACTCTTTTAGTAGAACACCAACAACCGTGCAGCACAATCGCTTTATGTTGCATGAACTGTTTAGGCTAACTACATGGACGTGCAACGACTCGAACTACTCCGCGAACTCGCCGACCGCGGCAGCGTCACAGCGGTCGCCCTGGCCACCCACCGCACCCCCTCGGCGGTCTCCCAACAGCTCAAGGTGCTCGAACGCGAAGCCGGTCTGCCGCTCACCCAGCGTCAGGGTCGCGGCCTCGTGCTCACCGACGCCGGCCGTGCGCTCGCCCGCAGCGCAACGGATGTCGCGGTGTCACTCGCGAAGGCGACCGCCCTCTGGGACGAATTTCGGAACCTCGCCACCGGCGAAGTCAGCCTCGTCACCTTTCCCACCGCCGGCCAGATGCTGCTGCCCGGCGTGATCAAGCACCTGAGGCCCGGCCTCGTGCTCAATTGCGCCGACGAAGACCCCGAACTGAGCGACTTTCCCGCGTTCACAGCAGAGTACGACATCGTGCTGGCCCACTCGATGAGTGGGCAGCTTTCCTGGGCCGGCCGCGGCCTGAAAGTGGTGCCGCTGATGACCGAGCCGTTGGATGTGGGGCTGCCGGTGGGGCATCCGCTTGAAGATCGCGCCTGGGTGCGTCCGAGCGACCTGATCGGCGAGACCTGGATCGGCGTGACCGACGGGTATCCGTTCGAGCGCATTCTGCACGCGATCGAGCAGGAGGCGGGCGCGCGGCTGTCGATGTCGCAGCGGTTCGCCGACCTCGCCCTGATCGAATCGTTCGTGATCGCCGGGCTCGGCATCGCGCTGGTGCCGCGTTACACCTCCGGCGGCGGCCAGCCCGGCCGCCTCGTGCTGAAGCCCCTGCGCGGAATCGAATCCGAGCGCCAAATCGTGGCCCTCATGCGCCCCGACCGAGCCGAGCGCCTGGCCGTGCGCACCGTAATAGAAGCCCTGCAATCCGAGGCCGCGAGGGTGCAGCAGTCCCACACCGCCCACTAGGCCGCCGAGAGCGCAAAAAGTGCCCGATTGGAGGTTCCAATCGGGCACTTTTTGCGCTCTCGCGGGGAGGAACTAGTGGTTCTGGGGGAAGCCCAGGTTGATTCCTCCATGGCTCGGGTCGAGCCAACGGCTCGTGACCGCCTTCTCTCTCGTGAAGAAGTTGACGCCGGCGGGGCCGTAGGCCTTCGCGTCGCCGAACAGCGAGTTCTTCCAGCCGCCGAAGGAGTGGTACGCCACCGGAACCGGAATCGGTACGTTGATGCCGACCATGCCGACCTGCACCTCGTTCTGGAACCGACGAGCGGCCCCGCCGTCGTTGGTGAAGATCGCGGTGCCGTTGCCGTACTGGCTCGCGTTGATGAGGTCGAGGCCCTCCTGGTAGCTGGCGACGCGCACGATCGACAGCACCGGTCCGAAGATTTCGTCGAGGTACACGGCGGAGTCCACGCTGACCTTGTCGAACAGGGTCGGGCCGAGCCAGAAGCCGTCGGCGTCTCCATCAACCTCGATGTCACGACCGTCGATGACGACGTCGGCACCGTCCGCCGTGGCGATGTCAATGTAGCCAGCGACCTTGTCGCGGTGCACCTTGGTGATCAGCGGGCCCATGTCGCAGCCGCGCGTGCCGTCACCGACCGTGAGGCCCTTGACGCGCTCGGCGATCTTCGCGATGAGCTCGTCGGCGACGGGCTCGACGGCCACGATGACGCTGATGGCCATGCAGCGCTCACCGGCGGATCCGAACCCGGCGTTGACGCCGGCATCCGCTGCCAGGTCGAGGTCGGCATCGG
The DNA here is from genome assembly GCF_004403235.1 of Cryobacterium sp. Hh38. Taxonomy (NCBI): domain Bacteria; kingdom Bacillati; phylum Actinomycetota; class Actinomycetes; order Micrococcales; family Microbacteriaceae; genus Cryobacterium; species Cryobacterium sp. Hh38. Next base: position 70,670 of record NZ_SOHD01000036.1, read on the forward strand.
GCAGCACGAGCATGTGGTTCTTGGCGCCACCGAGGGACTGCACGCGCTTGCCGTGCTTGGCCGCGGTCTCATAGATGTAGCGGGCGATCGGCGTGGAGCCGACGAACGAGATCGCCTGCACGTCGGGGTGCACGAGCAGCGCGTCGACGGCTTCCTTGTCGCCGTGCACCACGTTGAGCACACCGGCGGGCAGGCCGGCCTCGGTGAACAGCTCGGCGAGCCAGTTCGACGCTGACGGGTCCTTTTCGCTCGGCTTGAGCACGACGGTGTTGCCGGCCGCGATGGCGATCGGGAAGTACCAGAGCGGCACCATCGCCGGAAAGTTGAACGGGCTGATGATGCCGACCACGCCGAGCGGCTGGCGCAGCGTGTAGACGTCGACGCCGGTCGAGACGTTCTCGGAGTACTCGCCCTTGGAGAGGTGCGGCATGCCGAGCGCGAATTCTACGACCTCGAGGCCGCGAATGATCTCACCGAGCGCATCGGAGGTGACCTTGCCGTGTTCGGCCGTGAGGATTTCGGCCAGGTCGCCCTTACGCGCGTTGAGCAGTTCGCGGAAATTGAACATGATGGTCTGGCGGCGAGCCTGGCTCATGTCGCGCCAGGCCGGGTAGGCGGCCTGGGCGACCGCGACGGCAGCGTCAAGATCGGCCGTGCTCGCGAGCAATACGTTCTTGGCGACTTTGCCGGTGGCCGGGTTGTAAACCGGCGCGGTGCGGGTGGAGGTGCCGGCGGCAGCTGCGCCGTCGATGTAGTGCTGAATGGTGGGGGTGTCGGTCATGGTGAAACGTCCTTCAGGGTTGACTGCGGTTAGGAAAGCAGGTCGAGGCTGAGCACCTCGTCGTAGATGGCGAGCGCCTCGGCAACTTCGGCGTCGGTCACGACGCACGGCGGAACGACGTGGATGCGGTTCTCCATGAGGAAAGGCAGCAGGCCGCGCCCGAGCAGCTCGGCCTTGACGCGGGCCATGACGGCGCCGCTCACCGGCTCGCGAGTTGCCGGGTCGGCGACGAGTTCGAGCGCCCAGAACACGCCGACCCCGCGCACCTCGCCGATAATCGGGTGCTTGACCTGCAGGGCTTTCAGCCCAGGCTCGAGCACGTCCCGCCCGATGCGGGCCGCGTTCTCCACGATGCCCTCGTCGGCCATCGCATCCAGCGCACCGACGATCGACGCCATGGCGAGCGGATGCCCGCTGTAGGTGAGTCCGCCGGGAAAGACCGTCTCGTTGAAGGTTGCCGCGATGGCATCGGAGATGATCACGCCTCCGGTCGGTACATAGCCGGAGTTGACGCCCTTGGCGAAGGTGATCAGGTCGGGCACGACGTCATAGGCCTGAAAAGCGAACCAGTTGCCCGTGCGCCCGAAGCCGCACATGACCTCGTCGAGGATCAGCATGATGCCGTACTTGTCGCAGAGCGCGCGTACCCCGGGCAGGTAGCCGACCGGCGGCATCATGATTCCGGCGGTGCCGGGAATCGACTCGAGCAGAATAGCGGCAACCGAGGCCACACCCTCACCCTGGATGACACGTTCGAGGTGGTGCAGCGCGCGGGCGCATTCCTCCTCTTCGCTGCTCGCCCAGAATTCGCTGCGGTAGAGGAACGGCCCGAAGAAGTGCACGTGGCCGCGCGCGTACTCGTTGGGAATGCGGCGCCAGTCGCCGGTGGCGACCACGGCCGCCCCGGTGTTGCCGTGATACGACTTATAAAGGGAGAGCACCTTGTCGCGGCCGGTGTGCAGGCGGGCCATGCGCATGGCGTTTTCATTCGCATCCGCTCCCCCGTTGGTGAAGAAGACCTTGTTGAACCCGGCGGGGGCGCGATCGGTGATGCGCTGGGCTGCTTCGCCGCGGGCCAGGTTCGCCGTCGACGGCGCAATGGTGGTCAGCAGAGCGGCCTGCTCGGTGATGGCTTTCAGTACCGACGGATGCTGGTGGCCGATATTCACGTTCACCAACTGACTCGAAAAGTCAAGATACCTGCGACCATCGTGGTCCCAGACGCGACAGCCCAGCCCGCCAGCGATGACGAGCGGCTTCAGCGCCGCCTGCGCCGACCAGGAATGGAAGACGTGCGCCCGGTCGAGTTCGCTCGTGCGCGCATTGAGGCTCGGCGCCTCGCCGGTGGCTGCGGGAGGGACGGTGTGTGTGCTGGTGTCAGTCACGTATATCGCTGGCTTTCTGGGTCGGTGATGGTGGAGATGAAAATGCTATTTTGTGGCCATGATGGAATCGGTCATGGCCGGAATCACGGATTCGCCGTAGACGCGCATCGTTTCTTCCTTGTTGTCGTGCTGCAGATAGCTGGCGAACTGGTCGACGCCGAGGTCTCTGAGTGCCTCGAGCTTCTCGATGTGGTCTTTCGCGGTGCCGAGCAGGCAGAATCGGTCGACGATCTCGTCGGGCACGAACGCGGCGTGCTCGTTGCCCGCCTTGCCGTGCTGGTTGTAGTCGTAGCCCTCACGGTTTTTGATGTAGTCGGTGAGGGCCGCGGGAACGTTGGAATCGGTGCCGTACTTGGCCACGATGTCGGCCACGTGGTTGCCGACCATTCCGCCGAACCAGCGGCACTGGTTGCGCATGTGTTCCCAGTCCGAACCGACATAGGCGGGGGCGGCGACGCAGAATTTGATCGCCATCGGGTCGCGCCCGGCGTTGGAGGCTGCGGTGCGCACGCTCTCGATCATCCACTTGGCGACGTCGAGGTCGGCCATCTGCAGAATGAAGCCGTCGCCGACCTCGCCGGTGAGTTTGAGCGCGAGCGGACCGTAGGCGGCGACCCAGACCTCCAGGCTCGATCCGCGGCTCCACGGAAACTGCACCGTGGCGCCGTTGTATTCGACCGGGCGGGAGTTGGCAAGCTCCCGAATGACATGGATCGACTCGCGCAGGGTCTTCAGCGTGGTCGGCGCGCCATTCGTGGTGCGCACGGCCGAGTCGCCGCGCCCGATGCCGCAGATGGTGCGGTTGCCGTACATCTCGTTGAGAGTTGCATAAGTGGATGCCGTCACCGTCCAGTCGCGGGTCGCCGGGTTGGTGACCATGGGGCCGACGATGATCTTGCTGGTCTCGGCCAGGATACGGCTGTAGATCACATAGGGTTCCTGCCAGAGCAGATGCGAGTCGAAGGTCCAGACGTGACTGAATCCGTGGGCCTCGGCTAGTTTGGCCAGTTGCACGGTGCGCGCCGACGGCGGGTTGGTCTGCAGTACTGCTCCGAAATCCATGTCTTCCCCCTTAAATCAGATACTGGCTCAGGCCGCGCTTGATATACCGGCCGTCACCCTTGGTGCCGAGGTAGGCGAAGTCGTCGACGACGACCTTGCCGCGGGAGATGACGGTGTCGACGTGGCCGTCGATCTCGTAGCCCTCCCAGGCGGAGTAGTCCATGTTCATGTGGTGAGTCTTATCGACACCAATCGAGGTGTGCCCGTTCGGGTCGTAGATGACCACATCGCCGTCGGCGCCCGGCTGAATCACGCCCTTCTGGCCGTACATGCCGAACATGCGCGCCGGGGTGGTCGAGCAGACCTCGACCCAGCGTTCGAGCGAGATTTTGCCGTCGACCACGCCCTGGTAGAGCAGGTCCATGCGGTGTTCGACCGACCCGATGCCGTTGGGAATTTTAGAGAAGTCGGTCAGGCCCATCTCCTTCTGACCCTTCATGCAGAACGGGCAGTGGTCGGTGGAGACCATCTGGATGTCGTTCGTGGCGAGGCTCTGCCACATGTGGTGCTGGTGGCCCTCGGCCTTGGCGCGCAGCGGCGTCGAGCACACCCATTTCGCGCCCTCAAACCCGGGAGCACCGAGATTGTCCTCGAGCGAGAGGTACAGGTATTGCGGGCAGGTCTCGCCGAAGACATTCTGGCCGTTGTCCCTGGCCTGAGCGATCTGGTCCACGGCCTGCTTGGCAGACACGTGAACTATATAGAGAGGAGCACCGGTGAGGTTGGCGAGCATGATCGCCCGGTGCGTGGCTTCTTCTTCGGCCTGCCAGGGCCGGGTGAGGCCGTGGTACAGCGGGCTGATATTGCCGGCGGCGACGGCCTGCTGTACGAGCAGGTCGATAACGCTGCCGTTCTCGGCGTGCATCATGATCATGCTGCCGTTGGTGGCCGCGCGCTGCATGGCCTTGACGATCTGGCCGTCGTCGCTGAGAAAGACACCCTTGTAGGCCATGAACAGCTTGAAACTCGAGACGCCCTCGGCGACGAGTTCGTCCATGGCGGTCAGTGAGCTGTCCTGCACGTCACTGAGAATCTGATGAAAGCCGTAGTCGATGGCGCACTGGCCGGCAGCCTTCTGCTGCCAGGCGGCGTAGCGCTCGAGCACGTTTTCGCCGGCGTACTGCACGACGAAGTCGACGATGCTCGTGGTGCCGCCCCAGGCGGCGGCGCGGGTTCCGGTTTCGAAGGTGTCGCTGGCCTGGGTGCCGCCAAACGGCATCTCCATGTGGGTGTGGGCGTCGATGCCGCCGGGAATGACGTACTTGCCGCCGGCGTCGATGACGCGGTCGACATTGCCCGCCACATCGAAGCCGAGCAGGTTCGAGCCGGGCGCGAGCACGGCAGCGATTTTCTCCCCGTCGATCAGCACATCGGCGAGTCCTCGGCCCGTGGCATTGACCACGGTGCCGTTCTTGATCAAAGTCTTCATGGCATCCTCTTCGCTGAAAAGTGTCAGGGATAGCGGATCCTGCCGACCGGATCGGTCGGCAGCCTCCGCAGTGCTGATTTAACTGCGCCGTGCGCTTTAAGGGGCGACGAGGGGCGCGTACGAGTCGGGGCGACGGTCGCGGTAGAACTGCCAGTCGCGGCGCACCTCGCGAATGACGCCGAGGTCGAGGTCACGCACGACGATCTCCTCGGTGTCGGTCGAGGCCCGCTCGCCCACGTAGTTGCCCTTGGGATCAACGAAGTAGGAGCTGCCGTAAAACGTCACGGCCTCGTCGCCAAACTCTGCCTCTTCGTTGCCGATGCGGTTGTTCGCGCCGACGTAGTACTGGTTGGCGACCGCGGCGGCTGGCTGCTCGAGCTCCCACAGCCGGTTGGACAGCCCGGGCTTGGTCGCGGAGGGATTGAACACGATTTCCGCGCCGTTCAGGCCGAGCGCCCGCCAGCCCTCCGGGAAGTGGCGGTCGTAGCAAATATAGACGCCGATCTTGCCGTACCTGGTGTCGAACACCGGGTAGTCGGTGTTGCCGGGGCGAAAGTAGAACTTTTCCCAGAACTGGGGCAGGTGCGGAATGTGGTGCTTGCGGTACTTGCCGAGATAGGTTCCGTCGGCATCGATGACCGCGGCGGTGTTGTAGAGCACGCCGGGCTGTTCTTCTTCGTACATCGGAACGACGATGACCATGTTGTACTCGCTCGCAAGCTTTTGAAACCGTTCGACGATGGGGCCGGGAACGGGCTGCGCGTAGTCGTAGTACTTGGCGTCCTGCACGATGCCGAAGTAGGGGCCGTGAAAGAGTTCCTGAAAGCAGATCACCTGAACGCCCTGGGCGGCCGCGGTGCGCACGAATCCCTCGTGCTTCTGAATCATGGATTCTTCATCACCGGTCCAGGTGGCCTGAGTGATCGCCGTTCGAACGATGTTTCTGGTGTCGGAGGTGGTGCCGTTGCTCATGCTGTGCCTTCCACTTGCTTCGTTAGTCAATGACCGTAACGAACCGCGCTGTTCGTATTGTTATTATTTGACGTAAACATTTCAAATGTGTTTCTCTGTGTATCGCACGCATTAATCATCCTGTCGGCCAACGCACCCAGGGGCAAGGGCAATGCAGAACTTTATCGACGAAATTGAGCAGCGCACCCCCGCGGGGATCGCCGCGGCCATCGGGCGGCTGATCGCCTCCGGTCGCCTCGCACCGGGCGACCGCCTGCCCACCGTGCGCCTGCTGGCCGGCGAGCTCGGCGTGAGCCCCGCGACCGTCAGCCACGCTTGGCAGGCGCTCTCCGCGGTCGGCCTGATCGTGTCGCGTGGTCGCGGCGGCACCTTCGTTCAGGATGCCGCGCCCAGGTGGTTGCCGGCCCGCAGCCAGTCCATGATCGGCGCGGTCGGTCCGGCCCGCCTCGACCTCTCCCACGGCACGCCAGACCCGCGGTTGTTGCCGGCGCTGGGGCCGGCGCTCTCCCGGGTAGCGCAGCGCGCGGAAACGCCGAGCTATCAGGATCTGCCCATTATTCCGGAGCTGCTCGAGGTAGTGCGGACTTCGTGGCCGTACCCGGTGGAGACGATCACCATCGTCGACGGTGCCCTCGACGCCATCTCGCGCAGCCTCGATGCGGTCGCTCGCTTCGGCGACCGGGTGATCGTGGAGAACCCGTCGTTCCCACCGTTCTTCGACCTGCTCGACCAGCTCGGGCTGGAGCGGCTGCCGGTGGCCGTCGACGAGCACGGCATCATTCCGGCCGACTTCGCCGAAGCCCTCAAACTCGGTCCGGCCGTCGTGCTCCTGCAGCCGCGCGCGCACAATCCCACCGGCGCGTCGATGACCGGGCAGCGGGCCGAGGAACTCGCCCACCTGTTGCGCACAACGGCGGCCAGCGCCGACACCATCGTGATCGAAGACGACCACTCCGCCGAGATCAGCATCGCCCCCGATGTGAGTCTCGGCGTCTGGCTGCCCGAACGAACCCTGCACGTGCGCAGCTTTTCGAAGTCGCACGGCCCCGACCTCCGCATGGCCGCCCTCGGCGGTCCGGCCGCTTTGATCGACCCGATCGTGTCCCGCAGGATGCTCGGCCCGGGGTGGACCAGCCGCATGCTGCAGACAATTTTGCACGACCTGCTCACCAACGGCGAGAGCATGGCGCAGATCAGCGAGGCCCGGCGCATCTACTTCGCCCGGCAGCGTGCCCTCGCCGATGCCCTGGGCGAGTTCGGCCTCGACGTGGTGCAGGCCGACGGTATCAACACCTGGCTGCCGGTGCAAAACGAACGAGACGCCATGGTGCGCCTGGCCGCCTCCGGCATTCGGGTGGCCGGCGGCTCGCCGTTTCTCGCAACCCCGTACCTTTCCAGCACCGGCGGTCCCGCGTTCATTCGCGTGACCGCCGGTGCCCTGCCCGACGATATTCGGCCGGTGGCCGAGGCCCTGGCCGCAGCGGCGCATCCGCCTGATTCCGCGCTGCACGAGGTCGGGGCGCGCTGGGCGTAGCGGGCTTCGGCCAGCGCGCGGATCAGCCCAGCTGACGCAGCCGGGGGGCCAGGTCGCGCTCGAACAGGTCGAGGAAGCGCTTCTGGTCATGGCCGGGGGCATGGAAGACCAGGTGGTCGAGGCCCGCGTCGAGGTAGGGCTTGATCAAGGCGACGGCCTCGTCGGGGTCGGACGCCACGATCCAGCGCTTGGCGACCTGTTCGATCGGCAGGGCGTCGGCAGCGGCCTCCATCTCGAGCGGGTCTTGGATGGAGTGCTTCTGTTCGGGGGTGAGGGACAGTGGCGCCCAGAACCTGGTGTTCTCGAGCGCGGTGTCCCGGTCGGTGTCGTAGGAGATCTTGATCTCGATCATGCGATCGATGTCGTCCTGCGGGCGCCCGACCTTCTCGAGGCCCTCAGCCACGGCCGGCAGCAGCTTGTCGGTGTAGAGCTCCATGCCCTTGCCCGAGGTGCAGATGAAGCCGTCACCCGCCCGGCCGGCGTAACGGGCCACGACGGGGCCGCCGGCCGCGATGTAGACCGGCACCGGGGCATCCGGAACGTCGTACAGGGTGGCACCGACCGCGCTGTAGTACTCACCGTCGAAGTCGGTTCGTTCGCCGGTCCAGAGCTGGCGCATGAGGTCGACGGCCTCGCGCAGGCGGGCGAAGCGTTCCTTGAACTCGGGCCACTCACCCCGGTAACCGGTGGCGATCTCGTTGAGGGCTTCGCCGGTTCCGACGCCGAGCATGATGCGCCCGGGGTACAGGCAGCCCATGGTGGCGAAGGCCTGGGCGATCACGGCCGGGTTGTAGCGAAAGGTGGGGGTCATCACCGACGTGCCGATCTGCACCCGCTTCGTGCGCTCGCCGACCGCGGCCATCCAGGCCATGGCGTACGGCGCGTGCCCGCCCTCGTGCCGCCAGGGCTGAAAGTGGTCGCTCACCGTCACGCTGTCGAGCCCGTGTTCCTCGGCCATGACACCGAGTTCGACCAATTCTCGCGGTGCGAACTGCTCCGCCGACGCCTTCAGCCCCAGCTTCAACATGCGCTCTCCCTCGTCGAGTTACTCAGCCTGTTCAGCCTATGCCCTGTTTTTTCTGCGCCCCTGATACGGTGTTCACGACCACCGATTAGATTTTATTGGTTGAGCTTGCCTCGATTTGGGCAGCAGGTCGCTGGACAGTCCAGTTTACCGCGCCCAAATTTTGTGAGGTCCCACATGCTCCGTCGTTCCCGTTTTCTGTTCATCGGCGTCGGCATCAACGCCGCCCTGCTGCTCAGCGGATGCGCCGCCACGACAACGCCCGCCGCCACTTTGGCCTCGTCCCCCGCTTCGTCAACAGCTGCCCGCGCGGGCTACCCCATCACGGCTGACAACTGCGGCACCAGCGTCACCGTCGCAGCCGCCCCCGAACGGATCGTGTCGATCAAGTCCTCGGCCACCGAACTGCTGCTCGCCCTTGGACTCGGCGACCGCATCGTCGGCTCAGCCTTTCTCGACGGGCCCCTACCTGAGTCGCTCGCGGCAGCCGGCGCCGACCTCACCGTGATCAGCGACTTTCTGCCCGGACAGGAGGCGGTGCTTGGCCTGAACCCCGACTTCATCTACGGCGGGTGGGAATCCAACTTCAGCGCCGACGGCGTGGGCGAGCGCCCCGCCCTCGAGGCTCTCGGCGTGGGAACCTACGTCTCGCCGGCCGCCTGCAAGGGCGACTCCATGCCGAACCCGCTCACCTTCGACACGGTTTTCGCCGAAATCGACGAGGCCGGTGCCATCTTCGGCGCAACGGATGCCGCAGCCAAGCTGGTCAGCGGCCTGCAGTCCGACCTCGCCGCCCTCAAGCCGACCGCGACCGACACCACGGCCCTGTGGTACTCGAGCGGCACCACGACCCCCTATGTCGGTGCTGGTATCGGCTCACCCGAGATGATCATGGACGCCGCCGGGCTCACCAACATCTTCGCCGACGTGAGCGACACCTGGACCTCGGCGGGCTGGGAATCGATCATCGAGGCCAACCCGAGCGTCATCGTGCTCGTCGACGCCACCTGGAACACCGCCGCGTCGAAGATCGCCCACCTGGAGTCCGACCCGGCCACGCAGGTGCTCGACGCCGTCAAGAACCAGCGCTACATCATCCTGCCGTTCGCCGCGACCGAGGCCGGCATCCGCAACGTCGAAGCGACGGCGTCCACGATCTCGCAGCTAGCCGCGCTCGACGAGTGACCCGCAGTAAGTACCTCGGGTGGCTGGTCGCGGCAGCCGCTCTACTCGTGCTCGGGTGCGCGGTTGCCGTGACCATCGGGCCGGCAGCGGTGAGCCTTGCCCAGGTGGCGGGCAGCATCGGCGCGCACCTCGGCCTGCCCGTCGAGCCGGTACCGCTACTCATCGACTCGATCGTCTGGCAGCTCCGGCTACCGCGCGTGCTCACGGCCGCCCTGGTCGGCGCGGGCCTCGCCCTGAGCGGCGCCGTGATGCAGAGCGTGACGCGCAATCCCCTCGCCGACCCGTACCTGCTCGGGCTGTCGAGCGGGGCATCCGTTGGTGCGGTATGCGTGGTCATTCTCGGCATCGGATTTGCCCTGCCGGCCGCAGCGTTTACCGGGGCATTGCTGGCCCTAATGGCGACGCTCAGCATCGCCAAGGTCGGGGGAACGATCACCCCGGTGCGGGCCGTGCTCGCCGGCCTGGCCATCGCCCAGCTCGCCGGTGCCCTCACCTCGTTCATCATCTTCTGGGCGGCCAAGGGCGACTCCTACCGCGAGATCCTCAACTGGCTGCTCGGCTCGCTGGCCGGTGCCACCTGGCAGAGCGTAATGATCGCGGCGACAGCCGTTTTGGTCGTGGGCACCGGCATTGTCCTGTCGGCGACCCGGCTCGACGCGTTCGCCTTCGGTGACACGTCGGCGGCCAGCCTCGGCATCAATGTGAATCGCACCCGCTGGGCCCTGCTCGGTTCGGTCGCTCTGCTCACCGGGGCCATGGTGGCCGTGAGCGGGTCCATCGGGTTCGTCGGGCTCATTCTGCCGCACCTGGTGCGCGGCATCAGCGGCCCGGGCCACCGCCGCCTGCTCCCGCTCGTCGCGGTCTGCGGGGCGCTGTTCCTGGTGATCGCCGATACCCTCGCGCGCACCGTGTTCGATCCGCGCGAGCTGCCGGTGGGCATCATCACCGCGTTCATCGGCGTGCCGGTGTTCATTTTGCTGATCAAGAGAAAGAAGTCGAAGCTGTGGGCGTAGAACTCGATCGGTTGTCGTTCAGCGTCGACGGCACCAGCATTTTGCGGGACGTTTCGGCGTCACTGCCCACCGGCAGCGTCACCGGCCTGCTCGGGCCGAACGGCGCCGGCAAGTCCACCCTGCTTCGCCTGATCGCGGGTATCGACACAGCGGATGCCGGCACCGCCTCCCTCGACGACGTCGCCATCGGCTCCCTTCCGCGGCGCGAGGCGGCCCGGCGGATCGCGCTGCTCGAGCAGAACGCCGCCCCGAGTGTGGAACTGACCGTGCTTGAGGTTGTGCTGCTGGGGCGCATTCCACACCGCACCAAACTCATGGGCTCGTTCAGCAGCGCGGAGGATCGCACGGTCGCTCTGGACGCCCTCGAACTGGTCGGTGCGGGAACTCTGGCCGATCGGTCGTGGCCCACTCTGAGCGGTGGGCAGCAGCAGCGCGTGCAGATCGCCCGGGCCATGGCGCAGCAACCGAGCCTGCTTCTGCTCGACGAACCGACCAACCACCTCGACGTGAGTGCCCAGCTCTCGTTGCTCGGGCAGGTGCGCGAGCTGGGCGTGACGGCGATCATGGCCCTGCACGATCTCAACCTCGCCGCGGCCTACTGCGACCACATCCTGCTGCTCGATGGTGGCCTGCTGGTAGCCTCCGGCACGCCCGCTGCGGTGCTCACCCCCGAGATCATCGGCGCCGTCTACGGCGTGGACTGCTACATTCTCGAGCATCCGCGCGGCGGTCATCCGGTCATCGTCTATGCGGCTGCTTCGGTGTCGGCATGAGCGGAGGCGGTATGAGCGGCGTCGGCATGACGAGCCTGAAGCGCGTGACCGTTCTGGCCGGTGGTGTCGGCGGTGCCCGTTTCACCCGCGGTGTGTTGGCGCAGCTCGCGGTGGAAGCTCCAGACGCCACCGTGACGGTGATTGTGAACACGGGCGACGACATGTGGCTGGACGGGCTGCGCATCTGCCCCGACCTTGACACGGTCATGTATACGCTCGGTGACGGTATCAACGAGGAGCAGGGCTGGGGCCGCCCCGACGAGACCCGGAGGACCTCCGCTGAGATCGCGGCTTACGGTCGCGGCTGGTCCTGGTTCACCCTCGGCGATCTCGATCTGGCCACCCACATCGTGCGCACCGATCTACTGCGCAGCGGTTCGACGCTCTCTGAAGCGACGGAATTTCTCTGCCGCCGCTGGCAGCCCGGGGTGCGGCTGCTGCCGATGAGTGATCAGCCCGTGGAAACCCACGTATGCCTCGCCGAGAATATAGATGAGCACTCCGTGGGCGACTATATCCACTTCGAAGAATGGTGGGTTCGCTACCGGGCGAAGGTGCCGATCACCGGGTTCGAGCAGCGGGGACTCGCCGACGCGGTCGCCGCGCCGGGGGTGCTCGAAGCCATCACCGAGGCCGACCTCGTCGTGCTGCCGCCGTCGAATCCGGTCGTGTCGGTCGGCACGATCCTGGCCGTTCCGGGCATACGTGATGCGCTGCGGTCGACCGCGGCCCGCGTGGTCGGCGTCTCTCCGATTGTCGGCGGCGCGGCGGTGCGCGGAATGGCCGACGCCTGCCTCCGCACGATCGGGGTCGAGACCAGTGCACTCGCGGTCGCGCTGCACTACGGTGCCCGCAGCCGGGGCGGCATCCTCGACGGCTGGCTCATCGACGAATCGGATGCCGTGGCCCTGCCCGCTCTCGCGGCCGCCGGCATCCGCTCGGCCGCTGTGCCACTGTGGATGACCGACCTGCCCGCCACGACCGCGATGGCGGCCGCCGCCCTGGCGCTGTGGCCCGGAGCCAGGAGCTAGACCAGTTCGCTCGTGTGCGGCCCGAGCCCCAGCGCCCGGGCGGTGTCGAGGTCGGCTGCGGTGTCGACGTCGCGTCGCAGCGACGAGCTCAGCGGCAAGTCCAGCACGACGTGCCCGTCGCCCTCGTGCGCGGCGCGGGAGCCGAGACCGAACCGCGGAGTGAACCTGTAGCCGGCCTGCGCGAGCAGCGTCGTTGTTCCCACGCCCTCCGCATCGGCCACCATCGAGAGCGGGTGCGTGGCCGCGAGCGCGAACGCCGTTTCTACATCGGCCACGTGCAGGGCCGGCAGATCTCCGGTCACAACGGCCAGATTCGCGTCGGGGCACGCGAACCGGGCCGCCTCGGCACCCTGCTCGATCGCGGCGTTCAATCGGTCCTGCCCCGCGTCCGGGCCCGGCACCTCCGGCACGATGACGGCGCCGAGTGCGGCGAGAAGCACGCCGAGCCGTGCACTTGCGGTCACCACGAACACGCGCTCCACAGCGGATGCCGCCACCAGCGCCGCTACCGTGTCCAACGCGAACGCATCGGCGAGGCCCGCCCGCCCGGCTCCGGCCCCGAGGCGGCTCTTCGCCCCGGCGGTTCCCTTCACCGGGACGACCACCACCCACCGAGTCTGATCCACGGTAAACACGCTATCAGCGCTCCGCCGGCAAACCCGCGCAACCCGGCAAGCGGTAGCCTCAGGGGTCGAGTAGCCAACATCCGTACGTTCGAATGAACGGCCCAGGAGGTCCCATGTCACAGTCACTCACCGCACAGGCTCGCGCGCTTCCCATGGCGATCGTCACCTATCTGGAGCGCAGCGCGAGCGCCAAGCCCACCTCCGCTCGAGCGACCTTTGTCGAAAACGCTATCGTCGTCGACGACGGCAAGACGTACACCGGCGAGCCGGCCATCACGGCCTGGCTGGCCGGCAGCGCCGCCGAGTTCGAAATCACGACCACCCTCCTGCGCACCGAGAAGGACGAGGCGGCAACGACCGTCATCAACCGCATCGAGGGCAACTTTCCCGGCCGCAGCGTCGACCTCAGCTACCGCTTCGAGCTCGCCGCCGAGACCGGCCTGATCCAGAACCTCACGATCTCGATCTAGCTTTTCTCGGCTGCTGCAGCCAACCCGGCGGCGAACCCCTCGCGATACCCTTCGGCGCGGGCCTCGGTGGTACCGAGCCTAAACATGTCGGTGTCGCTCGGGCGCTGTAACGCCCGGGCGCCGACGGCATCGAGGTCGCCGACCAGTCGTCCGAGTCCGCGCAGCACGGCGACCGGGTTGCCGCTGGTCTTGCCCTTGACCAGATCGGCGGCTCCGGCGATCTCGTCGGCGACCGCCGCGACGGTGACGTCGAGGCGGCGACCCGAGACATCCGTTGTGCCGCGCAGGTCGTCGAGTACCACAAGCCCCGCCGCACCGATGGCGATGTCGGTCTGGCCCTCGCGCCACGGGCGCCCGGCAGTATCGGTGATCAGCACGCCGAGCCGCAGGCCGGTGCGCTCGCGAAGGGCTGTGCAGAGCGCGCGAGCGGAGGCATCCGGATCCACCGGCAGCAGCAGCACGACGCCCGCGGGCGCGTTGCTGGTGTCGACGCCGGCCGCCGCCATCACGAGTCCCTGCCGGTTCTCGACGATGCGGGTGACTCCACCCGGGTAGGCGCGTGAGGCCACGATCCGCACGGTCTCTTCGGTGATCGCCTGTTCGCGGTCGGCCGCTGGCACAGCCCGCCCCTCGGCCTTCGAAACGATCTTGCTGGTCACCGCCACAATATCGCCGTCAATCAGGCGGGACCGAGCGGCCTCCGCGATTAGGGCGGCGAGGTCGTCACCGGCCGTGATCTCACCGAACCCACCGAGGGTGAACACCTTGAGGCCGAACAGTTCCATTGCCCCCACTTCCGCCGCGGCCGCGTCGGGCCGGGCGTCGTGCGGCATCAGCGCACCAGCTTCGGCAGAACGGATGCGCCGAAGACGTCGATCCACTGCTTCTGGTTGCGGCCGACGTTGTGCAGGTAGATGCGATCGAAGCCGAGGTCGACGAATTTCTGGATGTATTTGCGGTGCTCGTCGGGGTCGGCCGAGATGACCATGCGGCCCTCGAAGTCCTCCGGACGCACCATTTTGGCCAGCTGCTCGAACTCGAACGGCGATCGAATATCGCTCTTCGGAAACTTCATGCCGCCGTTCGGCCACTCGTGCAGGGCATTGGTCATGGCCTCTTCGTCGGTTTCGGCCCAGCTCATGTGTAGCTGCAACACCTTGGGCATCGTCGACGGGTCTTTTCCGGCCTCGCGGGCGCCGCCGTCGAATTTTGCGAACAGCATCGCGATCTTCTCCAGCGGGGCGCCGACCGTGATCAGGCCGTCCGCCAGCCGACCGGCGCGTTTGGCCGTGACCGGGCCGGCCGTGGCTACCAGAATCTCCGGGGCAACGTCCGGCATGGTCCACAGCCGGGTGGATTCAAGCTTGAAGAATTGCCCGGAGTGCTTGACGTCCTTGTCGGCCAGGGACCCGGCGAACAGCTTGGAGATGATCTCGATGGCCTCGAACATGCGATTGATGCGCTCCGGGGCTTCGGGCCAGTAGCCGCCCACAATGTGCTCGTTCAGCGCTTCACCGCTGCCGAGTCCCAGCCAATGCCGCCCCGGGTGCATCGAGGCCAGCGTCGCGGAAGCCTGCGCGACCATGGCCGGGTGCCAGCGAAAGGTGGGCGCCGTCACGCCGGGACCGAAGTCGCCGGTGGTGCGCTCGGCGATCGAGGCGAGCACGCTCCAGACGAAGCTCGACTGACCCTGCGCTGGAACCCAGGGCTGAAAGTGGTCGGCCGCCATCACGCCGGTGAAACCGTGCTGCTCCGCGTAGGCCGACAGTGCGACCGCCTCGGCCGGTGCAAACTGCTCCAGCATGGCCGCGTAGCCAATCCGCAACTCCGTCAAAATACCCTTTCCGCCCATAACCGTGTATCTATGTCCATTCAATCGCAACACGGTCGGGGCTGCGTTCGATACCGCGGAAGGCGGCATCCGCTTGGCCGGGCGGCACGCTGGCCCTTATAGGCTGGAGTCATGCGCATCGCCACCTGGAACGTCAATTCCGTTCGTGCCCGCTCCGGACGAATCGTCGACTGGATGGAACGCGAAGACATCGACGTTCTCGCCATGCAGGAGATCAAGTGCAAGCCCGAGCAGTTTCCCTCGCAGGTGTTCGAGGACGCCGGCTACGACCTCGCCATTCACGGTTTGAGCCAGTGGAATGGCGTGGCGTTTGCCAGCCGCGAGCCAATGACGGATGTCGTCACCAGTTTTCCGAATATGCCCGGCTTCCTGAAGGGTGCGGTCGGTCCAGACCAGCCGCTCGAGGCGCGCGCGCTCGGCGTGACCGTGAACGACCTGCGCCTGTGGAGCCTGTACGTGCCGAACGGGCGTGCGCTCGGCGACCCGCACTACGACTACAAGCTGGCCTGGCTGAAGGCCCTCGAGGCCCACGCGGTCGCGGAGCTCGAGGCCCATCCCACGCTCGCGCTGGCCATGATGGGCGACTGGAACGTCGCGCCCCGCGACGAAGACGCCGGTGACCCGACGCTGGTTCCCGGTCTCTCCACGCACATTTCGCCGCCGGAACGCGCGGCGTTCGAGGCCTTCCAGGCAGCCGGCCTGACCGACGTCGTGCGCCCGATCGTGCCGGAGGGCTTCACCTACTGGGACTACAAGCAGCTGCGGTTTCCGCGCAACGAGGGCATGCGCATCGACTTCATCCTCGGCTCGCCCGCCTTCGCCGATCTGGTAACGGATGCCAGCATCCATCGCAATGAACGCAAGGGCGACGCCCCGAGCGACCACGTTCCGGTGCTCGTCGACCTCGATCTGGGCGGCGACGATGACGACCGCCCGATGATCTTCTAATAGAAAGATGCGTTAACGACAGCTGCCCCCGGCTTTTCGGCCGGGGGCAGCTGTCGTTGCAGTAAAACGTACAGTGCGAGGTGCCGGTGGTTAGACCGAGACCTTCTTGGGAGCCTGGTACTTCGGGTGTGCCTGTTCTGCGGCCAGTTCGAATTCGGCATCGATCTCGGCGTTCGGCTTGTACGTGGCGAGGGAGACCACGACGGCCACGATCATGCTGGCAGCGAAGCCGGGCACGATCTCATACAGGGTGTCGCCGAGGGCGGAGTTACCCCAGACGAACACGACGACGGCACCGGTGACCATGGAGGCCAGGGTGCCCCAGGTGGAGAGCTTCTTCCAGTACAGCGAGAGGATGACCACCGGACCGAAGGCGGCACCGAAGCCGGCCCAGGCGAAACCGACCAGGTCGAGAATGGTCGAGTTCTGCTGCAGCGCGATCAGTGCGGCGATGACGGCCACGACGAGCACACCGATACGGCCGAGCATGACCAGCTGCTTGGGCGCGGCATCCTTGCCCACAATCTTGTAGAGGTCTTCAACGAGCGCCGACGACGAGACGATGAGCTGCGAGGAGATGGTGCTCATGATCGCGGCAAGCACGGCGGCGAGCACGAGGCCCGCGATGAAGGGGTGGAACAGGGTCTGCGAGAGAATGAGGAACACAGTCTCCGGGTTTGCGAGATCCAAGTCGGGGTTCTGCTGGAAGTACGCGATACCGATCAGGGCGGTCGCAATAGCACCGAGGGCGGTGAGGATCATCCAGCCGATGCCGATGCGGCGACCAGCCTTGGCGTCCTGCGGGGTGCGCATGGCCATGAAACGCACGATGATGTGCGGCTGGCCGACGTAACCGAGGCCCCAGGCGGCAGCCGAGATGACACCGAGCACGGATCCGCCGGCGGTCAAAGACAGCAGGTCGGGGTTGACTTCGCGGATGGAGTCGAGGGTTGCGACGACTCCGCCGGTGGCGTTCAGCGCTACGAGGGGAACAGCGATCAGCGCGGCGAGCATGAGGAGGCCCTGGGCAACGTCGGTGAGGGTAGCACCGAGAAAGCCGCCGAACAGGGTGTACAGCAGGGTGACGCCGCCGACGATCAGCATGCCGGTGACGAACGTGGAGCCGAAAGACTCCTCGAAGAACACACCTCCGGCAACCATGCCGGAGGAGACGTAGAACGTGAAGAACACCAGGATGATCACACCGGAGACCACGCGCAGCAGGCGCGACGTGTCTTTCAGTCGGTTCTCGAAGAAGCTCGGGATGGTGATCGAGTTCTTCGATACGAAGGTGTAGGAGCGCAGCCGCGGTGCCACGAACTTCCAGTTCAGCCAGGCACCGATGGTGAGGCCGATGGCGATCCAGGCCTCAACGAGGCCGGACACGTAGATGGCTCCGGGGAGACCGAGCAACAGCCAGCCGGACATGTCCGAAGCACCCGCGCTCAGGGCCGCTGTGCCCGGCTTGAGTCCTCGGCCGGCGAGCATGTAGTCGTCAAGGTCTTTGGTCTGACGAAAGGCGAAGTAGCCGATGGCAACCATGCCTGAGAGATATAAAACGATTGCAATGAGTTGAAATGTTTGATCCGTCAATGGGATTCCTTTGTTGGGATGCCCGACGTACTGGACGTGATTACTCGAGGTGCGAGCAAGCTCAAAGCTCCAGTCTCGCAGAAATATGGGCATGGCGCCATCTTTAACCGCCCATTCGCCCCCGTAACCGTTTAATAACGGAGGGCTTACCCCCTGCCCGCGGTCGCCCTGAACGTGCCCACAATGACCGCACGAGGCGTCCACTCCTTCCCCTCCTCGGCCAAATTGGATACAGTATCCAAATGACCGGGATTATTGATGAGGCGCGCACGACGGGTCCGCTGGACGGCATCCGTATTGCGGATTTTTCTCGCGTGCTCGCCGGGCCATTTGCCACCATGATGCTGGCCGATTTCGGCGCCGATGTGATCAAAATCGAGCACCCGCTCGGCGATGACACCCGCGCCTGGGTGCCGCCGGTCGACCTGAACGGTATTGGTAGCTATTTCGCGAGCGTCAACCGCAATAAACGCTCTGTGGTCTGCGATTTACGTACCGAGAACGGCCTGGCTGAAGCGCGCGCCCTCGCGCTGAGCGCCGACGTCGTGATCGAAAACTTTCGCCCGGGCGTCATGGAGCAGTACGGCCTCGACTACGCCAGTTTGACCGCGGAGCGCCCCGAGCTCGTCTACTGCTCGGTCACCGGATTCGGCCGCGCCGGCGGCGCGGCGCTCCCCGGTTACGACCTGCTCGTGCAAGCGGTCGGCGGGCTGATGAGCGTGACCGGCTCGGCCGCCGAAGAACCGAGCAAGGTCG
The DNA here is from genome assembly GCF_004403235.1 of Cryobacterium sp. Hh38. Lineage (NCBI taxonomy): Bacteria > Bacillati > Actinomycetota > Actinomycetes > Micrococcales > Microbacteriaceae > Cryobacterium > Cryobacterium sp. Hh38. Next base: position 89,104 of record NZ_SOHD01000036.1, read on the forward strand.
GGGTCGCCCTCGTCGATGTACTGACCGGGCAGAACGCGGTCGTCGGCATTCTGGCCGCACTGCGCTCGCGCGAGCAGACCGGTCTGGGCCAGCGAGTCGAGGTGAATCTGCTCTCGTCCTTACTCGCCGGGCTGGTCAACCAGGCCTCGAGCACCCTCGCCACCGGGGTCGCCCCCCAGCGCCTTGGCAACGCTCACCCGAGCATCGCACCCTATGAAACGTTTCGAACCCTGGACGACCCGATCGCGATCGCGGTCGGCACCGACAAGCAGTTCAGCGCACTCGTACAGGTGCTCGACCGCCCCGAGCTGGCACGCGATCACCGGTTCGGCTGCAACGCCGACCGCCTCGCCCATCGCGCGGCGCTCAAAGAGCTGCTCGAAGCGCGGCTCGCCACCCGTCCGGCCACGGAATGGACCGCACTGCTGGCGACCGCGCGCGTGCCGGCCGGCAAGGTGAATTCGATCGCCGAGGCGCTCGAACTGGCCACCGAACTCGGCCTCGCCCCGATCGTGCCGGTGACCGATTCGAACCGGTCGCGGGTGAGCCAGCAGATCGCCAACCCGATCAGCCTCTCCGCGACCCCCGCACGATACCGGCGCCCGCCGCCACTGCTCGGGGAACACAATGGTGCGACTTTTTTCTGACCATAAGCATCCGCTCTACTGAAGGAAGACGACTCATGACTACCCTCATTGACACCGATCTGACCGACGCCGCCGACCTCGTGGGCATCGATTCCCTGCTGACCGAGACCGAGATCACCCTGCGCATTGCGGTGCGGGCCTTCGTCAACACCACGATCAAACCGAACATCGCCGGGTGGTACGAGAACGCGTTCTTTCCGCTCGAGATCATTCCGCAGCTGGCCAGGCTCGGCCTGCTCGGCATGCACCTCACGGGCTACGGCTGCCCCGGGCGCAGCTCGGTCGAGTACGGCCTCGCTGCGCTCGAGCTCGAGGCCGGCGACTCTGGGCTGCGCACCTTCGTGAGCGTGCAGGGGTCGCTCGCGATGAGCGCGATCCACAAGCACGGCTCCGAGGAGCAGAAAAATGAGTGGCTGCCGCGCATGGCCGCCGGTTCGGTGATCGGCTGCTTCGGGCTGACCGAGCCTTCGGCCGGCTCCGACCCGGCGAGCATGACCACTTTCGCGCGCCGCGACGGCACCGACTGGGTTCTCAACGGCACCAAGCGTTGGATTGGCCTGGCCTCGATCGCACAGGTCGCCATCATCTGGGCGATGACGGATGACGGAATCCGCGGCTTCGTCGTCCCCACCGATACCCCCGGATTCGTCGCCACGCCGATCGAGCAAAAGCTCTCGATGCGAGCCTCGATTCAGTGCGAGATTGAATTGACCGAGCTGCGCCTGCCCGACTCGGCGATGCTGCCCAAGGCGCGCGGTCTGCGCGGCCCGTTCGAGTGCCTGAACGAGGCCCGCTACGGCATCGTCTGGGGCGTCATGGGTGCGGCCCGCGACAGCTACCTTGCGGCGCTGGCCTTCTCGCAGGAGCGGATGCAGTTCGGTAAGCCGCTCGCCGGCTACCAGCTGACCCAGCAGAAGCTCGTCAACATGGCGCTCGAAATCAACAAGGGCACGCTGCTCGCCCTGCAGCTCGGCCGGCTCAAGGACGCCGGCTCGCTCGCTCCGCACCAGATCTCGGTCGGCAAGCTCAACAACTGCCGCGAAGCCATCGCCATTTGCCGGGAGGCCCGCGCCATGCTCGGCGGCAACGGCATCACCCTGGACTATTCCCCGATGCGCCACGCCAACAACCTCGAAAGCGTGCGCACCTACGAGGGCACCGACGAGGTGCACACCCTCATTCTCGGCCAGCACATCACCGGCATCCCGGCCTTTCGCTAGAGTTTTGACAGTGTCTTCTCCCAATCCGACCCAGCGCCCGCCGACAGTTCCGGCATTCGTGCTCGCTGAGTTGCGGCGCCTGATCGCCGTCGGCGAGTTTGTTCCCGGGCAGCCACTGCGACAGGAGGATCTGGCCGAACGCCTCGGCGTCAGCCGGGTTCCGGTGCGGGAGGCCCTCAACACGCTCGAAACCGAGGGGCACGTCGTGCACGAGCCGCATCGCGGCTACCGGGTGACCGAGCTCTCGCTTGCCGACCTGCTCGAAGTGTACCGACTGCGGCAGCTGCTCGAGGCGGAGGCGGTGCGCGCCACGATCGCGCGCGGCGGCGAACACGTGCTCACCGCGCTGCGCGCCACCGCCGTCGAGGTGGAGCGGGCTAATGCGGCCGGCGACATGCTCGCCATGAACGAGGCCAACCGGCGGTTTCACTTCGTACTCGTGACGTCATCCGGGCTCCCCCGGCTGGAACGCATTCTGCGTGCGCTCTGGGATTCGACCGAAGCCTACCGCCGGCTCTACTACGAGCAGGCGGGCAACCGGGCCTTGGTCGAGCACGAGCATGCCGCCATCGTCGACGCCTTCGCCGCCGGGGACACCGAGCTCGTCATCGGCCTACTCGATGAGCATCGCGGCCACGCCACGACCGCCCTCGGCGCGCTGCTGGCCTGAGCTGCCAGGCAAGCGGATACCGGTCAGACGACGCGGAACGCGAGCTCGCCGATCCCGTTGATTCCGGCGGTGACGTCGTCACCGGGCTCAATGCGGCCGACACCGGCGGGAGTCCCAGTGAAAATCAGGTCACCCGGACGCAGCGTGACGAAGCGGGACAGCGCGGCAATCACGTCGGGAACGGGCCAGATTTGGTCGGCGAGGTCCCCGTCCTGGCGGGTGTCACCGTCGACGTCGAGCCAAATGCGGGCCGCGGCCGGATGACCGATCGTGGCCGCGGCGACGAGCGGCGAGCACGGTCCGGAAAAGTCGAAGCCCTTGGAGAGGTCCCACGGGCGACGCACGGCCTTGGCTGCATCCTGCAGGTCGCGGCGGGTGAGGTCGACGCCGGCGGCGTAGCCGAAGACGTGACCGAGGGCATCCACTGCCGCGATGTCGGCGCCGCCAACGCCGATCGCGACAACGAGTTCCATCTCGAAGTGCAGGTTGTCGGTCTCGGGCGGGTAGGGCACCTCGTGGACAGAAACGCCGCGAGCGGGAACGCCCTCGGTCACGGCGAACACGGCGTCGGCCGGTTTGGCGAAGAAGAAGGGCGGCTCCCGATCGGGGTCATTGCCCATTTCTCGCGCATGGTCGGCGTAGTTGCGGCCGACGCAGTAGACCCGGTTCAGGTAGAACCGGTCGGCCGAGTCACTGATCGGCAGGCTGGTGGGTTTCGGCGGGGAGAACGGGGCCGGCAAACCGGTCTCGGGGGTGCTGAGCGACATTTTCATCCTTTCGAGGGCAAAATCACTTGGTGCCCCTGCATACCTGCGGAGAACTTCACGGTCACGCGCGAACGCACCGTGCGGTGACCCAGTGATTTCGGGGAATGTGAGTAAAATCTCCGCAGTTCTGCCGGCACTCAGGCAAGGAGGGCCGCGATCACGAGCAGGGCGGGCATGGACAGGATCGTGGTGAGCAACACGGTGTCGCGGGTGACGACCATGGCCCGGTCGTAGCGCGAGGCGAAGTTGAAGATGTTCTGCGCGGTCGGCAGCGCCGACACGGCGACGACGGCGAACAATTCGTCACCGGCGAGGTCGAACACGAAGTGCCCGAACAGGTACGCGACGATCGGCATGAGCGCGACCTTGATCGCGGTCGCGGCGACGACCTGTTTGCGCCCGGTTCCGGCTTTCAGCAGGCGCTGGCCGTGCAGCGACATGCCAAACGACAGCAGCACCAGGGGAATGGCGGCGCCGCCGATCAGCTCGAACGGGGCGAGCACGGGTTTGGGCAGCGTGATGCCCAGCATCGCCACGAGCACACCGGCGAGCGAGGCGATAATCATCGGGTTGCGAATGGGCTGAGTCACGATCGACCGAAACGACGCTCGGCCCTGGGTGGCGAGGTCGAGAATGGCCAGAATGGTCGGGGCCAGAATGACCAGCTGCAGCAGCAGCACGGGAGCCACGTACTGCGCGCTGCCGAGCACGTAGATGGCTACCGGAAGCCCGATATTGTTTGCGTTGACGTACGTCGCGGTCGATGCGCCGAGCACCGTCTCGGCCAGCGGTCGACGAAAAAACAAGCGGGCGGCGATGACATAGACGACGACACCGACCACGATGGTGCAGACAATGGCGAGCAGAAATTCAGAGAACAGCACGGCGACATCCGCGTGCGAGAGCACCGTGAACAGCAGCGCCGGAGTCGCCACGAAGAAGGCCATCCGATTGAGCACCCGGCCGGTGCCGACACCGACGATGCCGAACCGTTCGACAAAGTACCCGATCAGGATTACAAATCCGATAATCGAAAACCCGACCAGTACACCGCCCATTATGTTGAGCCTAGGGGTTTCGGACCGCTCACCAGGTCAAAACAGCCTCTGCTGATTCCAGCCATCGCACGAGCCTGGTCTTTCGGGCGCACGGGACGTGGCGCTACGCTCGGGGCATGCCCAGACTCGATGTTCCCGGCGCTTCGCTCTACTACGAAACACTGGGTGACCCCGAATCTCCCGCCCTGCTGTTGCTGCACGCCGGCATTGCGACCCTGCGCATGTGGGATCCGCAGGTCGCGGCTCTCGCGGCGCACCACTTCGTCATTCGCTTTGATGCCCGCGGTTTCGGCCAGACGACGACCGAGAATGTGAAATTCTCCAATCGAGCGGATGCCGCGGCGCTGCTCGATCATTTCGGCGTCGCTCGGGCCACCCTCATCGGCTGCTCACGCGGTGGCACGATTGCGATCGACCTGGCCGTCGCCAGTCCCGAGCGGGTGGCGGGCCTGGTCACGATCGGCTCCGGCCCCAGCGGATTTCCCGAGGTGGAGCTCACCGAGCGGGAAGACACCCTGTTCGACAAGCTCGATGCGGCTTTCACCGCCCGCCAGTGGCCCCGGCTGGCCCGGCTTGAGGTCACCCTGTGGGCGGTCGGGCCGACCCGTAAGCCGGCCGACGTCGACCCGGCCTTTCTCGCCCTGGCGCAAGAACTCAACCTGCGCAACGTCATCCACGCTACGGAGGCGCCGATCTCGATTCCGCTTGAGCCGCCCGCGCTCGACCGGGTCAGCGACATCGATGTTCCGGCGCTCGTCACCGTGGGCGAGCTCGACGTCACCTCAGCGCTGGCCCATTATGAATTTCTGCTGGAGATGCTGCCGCAATCAAGCGGATGCACGTTCCGCGGCACCGCGCACCTGCCGAGCGTGGAGCATCCGCTGGAATTTCAGCGTGTGCTGATCAGCTGGCTCGCTACGAACAACCTCTGATCGGCAGCGCTCCTTCACCGCCCCCGCTTGTGCACACCCGCCGCGTCGGCCCAGCCGGGGGTTTTCTCGGGTGTGTCTCGTTAACGGTGTTTCCGGCGTTTTTCATTAGTAGGATTCTGCGTTCGGCCAGCGGTCGTGGAAGGTGATGGCGAAGGCGTTGAGAGCTGGCTTCCAAC
>NZ_SOHD01000037.1:0-94673 GCF_004403235.1 Cryobacterium sp. Hh38
AACCGCCGCCCACGCCCCACCCTCAACCTCGAAACCCCCGCCTACCGCCTCAACCAGCTACTTCTCGAAGCAAAAACCCCCGCGTTGCCCTGACCACTTGACTTTGCCCGCGCAAAATGGCCTCAAAGTCACGGCTCGGTGATTGAAACTCACGGCTCAGCGAAGCGGATGGCCGACCCGACCCGCCCAGATCCCGCCATCGACGCGAGCGGATGCCTGCACCTACTCGATCAGCGCGCGCATTCCGCGGTCGAGCTCGTCGAGGGCGGCCTGCGCCGCGGCACGGCGCTCGACCAGGGTGCCGACCGTGCTTCGGGTGTCGATATACACCTTGAGCTTGGGTTCGGTACCGCTTGGGCGCACCATGACGCGCGATCCGTCGGTCAAACGGATGCGCAACACGTCACTCGGCGGCAGGTCACCCAGCCCCCACCGAAAGTCGTCGATCTCGTCGACGCGAATGCGCCCGACATGGGTCGGCGGGGATTCCCGTAGGCGCGTCATGACCAAGGCGATCGTGGAGACTTCGGAGACCCGCACCGAGATCTGCCCCGAGGCATAGTGTCCGAACTTCTCACTGAACCGGTCAAGGTAGCCGGCGAGGGTTGTCCCTTCCGACTTGAGGTCGCTGACCAGCGAGAGCAGGGCGACCGCTGCCGAGATGCCGTCCTTGTCGCGCACGCTGTCCGGGTTGACCAGGTAGCCGAGCGCCTCTTCGAAACCGTAGACCAGGCCCGGCACCCGCGACACCCATTTGAACCCGGTGAGGGTTTCGACGAAACGCAGGCCGTAGGCATCCGCTACCGCGTGCAGAGCCGGCGATGACACGATTGAGCAGGCTAGCGCGCCCGGGTTTGAGGCGTCAGCAGTAGCCAGGGCCGCGGCGCGCCAGCCCAGAATCGCTCCGACCTCGTTGCCGCTGAGCCGGCGATAACCGCTCGCGCTTGAGAGGTCGGGAATGGCGACGGCAAGCCGGTCGGCGTCGGGATCGTTGGCAATAATGAGCTCGGCGCTCACCTCACGCGCAGTCTCGTAGGCGAGGTCCATCGCGCCGGGCTCTTCAGGGTTCGGAAAGGCGACGGTGGGAAAGGCCGCGTCGGGCGCGATCTGCGCGTCAACCAGGGTCGGCAGGTCAAAACCGGATTTTTCGAGCACGCGACGGGTGGTGTCCCAGCCGACGCCGTGCATGGCGGTGTACACCGAGTTCACCTGCGCCCGCGGTGTGTGGGCGATGCTGGCCGTTTCGGCGATGTAGGCCTGGACAACGGTTTCTTCGGCGGTCTCGTAGCTGGCGCGCGGCAGGTGCGGCACGTGCTCGTCGGCGGCGACGCGCAGAATCTCGTCCGAGATGGCCTTGTCGTCGGGGGAGACGATCTGCGCGCCATTGTTCACGCCGCCCAGGTACACCTTGTAACCGTTGTCGTTCGGCGGGTTGTGCGAGGCCGTTACCATCACGCCGCAGCTTGCGTCGAGATGCCGCACGGCGAAGGCGAGCACGGGCGTGGGCAGCAGACGCGGCAAGAGGATGGCGCGCACCCCCGCGCCCGCCATCAGCGCCGCCGTGTCGGTCGCGAAGACGTGTGAGTTCTTGCGTCCGTCGTAGCCGATGACGACTGACGGGGTCACCCCGGGCGCAGCGTGTCGCAGCAGGTAAGTGGCCAGGCCAGCGGCGGCCTGCGAGACGAGCACGCGGTTCATGCGGTTCGGTCCGGCGGAAATCTCACCGCGCAGCCCGGCCGTGCCGAAGGCGAGCCGGGTATCGAACCGGGAATGCAGATTGGACAGCGCTGCGGTGTCGCCGTCTCCGACGGCATTGATAAGAGCGCGCAACTGTGCCTGCGTCTCCGGATCTGGGTCCTGGTTGAGCCAGGCCCGCGCGGCCTGTAACACCGTCGCGGTGCGGTCAGTCGGGGTCTCCGGGGTTTCGTGGGCCACCGGCGCGGTCGCTAGGTCGTCGATCTCAGCGCCATCGTCGGTCGTGATGGTCTGAATGGCAACCGTCGCTTCCACGGTGTCATCGTCGTTGTCCGGCACAATGGTCTGAATTGCGACGGTCGGTTCTGAGCCGGCATCGTCGCTGTCCTGCACGATCGGGAGGGCGCGGGTGGGAGTCTCGGTCTCGTCGGCCGGGTCGGCGTCGGTGACGTGCGGGGAAGCCGGCGTGCCTGGCGGGGTGACTTCGACAGTCGCATCCGCTGGCGGGCCGGAGTGACGACCGCCACTACGTTCGACCGGCTGCTCGACGTTGTCGCGATCCGGGCCGCTCACAGCGCTGCCACGATCCGCGCGAGGAGCGCACTGATCACAGGTTCGGCCAGAGCACCGGCCTCGATAACCTCGCCATGGCTGAGCGGGGTCGACTGAATGCCGGCGGCGAGGTTGGTAATGAGCGAAAGACCCAGCACCTCCATGCCGGCCTGCCGAGCGGCGATGGCCTCAAGCGCGGTCGACATTCCCACGATGTGGCCGCCGATCGCCTTGGCCATCTGTACCTCGGCGGGCGTCTCGTAGTGCGGCCCGCGAAACTGGCAATACACGCCCTCGTCGATGGAAGGGTCGATGCCGCGCGCGACATTGCGCAGCCGCTTCGAGTACAAATCGGTCAGGTCAACGAAGTTTGCGCCCTCGATCGGCGAATCGAAGGTCAGGTTGATGTGGTCGCTGATCAACACCGGAGTTCCAGGCTTCCACGATTCACGGATGCCTCCGGCCCCGTTGGTCAGGATCATCGTCGTCGCTCCGGTGGCCGCTGCCGTGCGCACACTGTGCACGACCCGGCGCACGCCGTGACCCTCGTAGTAGTGCGTGCGGGCGCCGATCACGAGCGCGCGCTTGCCGCCGGGCAGCAGAATCGAGCGCAGGGTGCCAGCGTGGCCGGCCAGCGCGGGGGCGCTGAACCCGGTGATGTCGGCGGCGGCCACGGTGTGCGTGGTCTCGCCGATGAGGTCGGCCGCCTTGGCCCAGCCGCTGCCGAGCGTCAGGGCGATGTCGTGCCGGGGCACTCCCGTGATGCCGGCGATCTCCGCTGCGGCCGACCGAGCTGCCTCAAACGGGTCAGTTTCGGGCAGGTCTAACGGGTTGATCTCGTTCGTAAACATTTCACTACTCTAGAACCCCCGCCAACCAGGCGGAGATTTTGCGCGAATTCTGCTCATCGGCGCGCCGAACCGGCACTCTGGCGACAATACGGCTCGAATTGGGCCGATTTGGCGGACGATCCACGTGCCGCGAACATACCCACGGTTTGGCGGGGGGTGCGCAGGCCACGAGAATGGAGTACATGGCCTATGAGTTCGAACGCAAGCAACGCATCGCAGTATTAGGTGGAGGGCCCGGCGGATACGAAGCGGCCATCGCCGGAGCACAGCAGGGTGCCGATGTCACCCTCATCGAAAGCGTCGGTGTCGGCGGCTCCGCCGTGATAACGGATGTTGTCCCCTCCAAATCCCTCATCGCCACCGCCGAGGCGTCCAACTCCATCGGAGAAGCTACCGACCTCGGTGTGCAGTTCTTCGTACGCGGCGACACCGGCAAGCCCACGCGCCCCGAAGTCGCCATCAACCTGGCCGCAGTGAACAAGCGCCTCCTCGCGCTGGCGCGCCAGCAGTCCGAAGATATGAAGGCCACGCTCATTCGCGCCGGTGTGCGCTACGTGCAGGGCCACGGACGGCTCGACGGCACCACCGGTATCATCGTCGCCACCTCCGGCGACTCGACCGCGACCGACTTCGACCGCATCGACGCCGACACCCTCGTCGTCTCCGTGGGGGCCAGCCCGCGCGTGCTGTCCTCCGCACTTCCCGACGGCGAGCACATTCTCACCTGGACCCAGCTCTACAACCTCAAGGCGATCCCCGAACACCTCATCGTGGTCGGCTCCGGCGTTACCGGCGCCGAGTTCGCCTCCGCCTACCGTGCCCTCGGCGCGAAGGTCACCCTCATCTCCAGCCGCGACCAGGTACTGCCCGGGGAAGACGCCGACGCCGCCAATGTGATTGAGAACGTGTTCAAGCGCAACGGTATGACCGTGCTCTCCAAGTCGCGCGCCGGTTCGGTCAAGCGCACCAAGACCGGTGTCGTCGCTACCCTCGAAGACGGACGCACGGTCGAAGGCAGCCACTGCCTCATCGCCGTCGGGTCGATTCCGAACACCGCGAATATCGGCCTCGAGCAGGCCGGCGTGCAGATCACCGAGTCCGGGCACATTCAGACCAACCGGGTCGCCCGCACCTCCATTCCGAACATCTACGCGGCCGGGGACTGCACGACCGAGCTCCCGCTGGCATCCGTTGCCTCGATGATGGGCCGCACCGCGGTGTTCCACGCCATGGGCGACACCGTCAACCCGATTGAGATTCGCAACGTCGCCGCGAACATCTTCACGCAGCCTGAAATCGCGACGGTCGGCTACACCCAGAAGCAGATCGAAGACGGACTCGCCCAGGGCGATATCTACAAGTTGCCGCTTGCCGTGAACCCGAGGGCCAAAATGATGGGAATCAAGGACGGTTTCGTCAAGATCTTCGCCCGCACCGGCAGCGGAACCGTCATCGGTGGCGTTATCGTCGCCCCCAAGGCGAGCGAGCTCATCTTCCCGCTGGCTCTCGCGGTCGAGCACCGGCTCACGGTCGACGAGGTCGCTCGCACGTTCCCGGTCTACCCCTCGCTCACCGGTTCCATAACGGATGCCGCGCGCGCCATGCACGTCGTCCGGTAGCCCCTAAATCCCCGCGCAGTTCTCGGGGCAGCCCGCGTTCTCGACGCCCTGCCCCTGCTTTTGTGGACGGGGTTGGGGTTCCGAGGTAGGCCGCGAAAACCGGGTCATCCGCTCCTCGCTCAGACATCGCGGGTGCGTGGGAAGGGTCCGAATGCTTTTCTCGGATCCCTTCCTGAAAACCGGCATTGGTTGAGCTGAGGAGCGGTTGTCTTGTCCCCAACCCCGCCGGCAAAATCATGCGCAAGTCTGGTGTGCTGCCAGCCAATCGACGAGTGTCGAGCGGGCTACGCGGCGTCGGAGACGGTCAGCAGAACCGAACCGGAGGAGACCGTCGTGCCGACGACGGCGGCCAGGTTGCCCACGGTGCCGTCGCGGTGGGCGACGAGTGGCTGCTCCATTTTCATGGCCTCGAGCACGAGCAGCAGGTCGCCCTTGACGACAATGTCGCCCTCGGCGACCAGTAGCTTGACGATGGTCGCCTGCATCGGTGCCTTGATGGCGTCTCCGGTGGCGGTATCGACCGAGTGCAGACCGTCGCGACGCTTGGGGGCCGGGCCCACCGAGCGTGCGCTCGCGCCGCCGGGCAGCAGACGCGTCGGCAGGGTCACCTCGATGCGGCGTCCGTCCACCTCGACGACGATGCTGTGGCGTTTCTGCGGTCCGACGGCGTCTTCCATGCTGCCGGTCCACGGTTCGATGTCGTTGTCGAACTCGGTCTCGATCCAGCGGGTGAAGACGCTGAACGGCTGGCCGTCGGTCGGAGCGAAGGCCGGGTCGCGCACGACCTTGCGGTGAAAGGGCAGCACGGTCGGCAGGCCGGCAACCTCGAACTCGTCGAGGGCGCGGCGCGAACGCTCCAGGGCTTCCTCGCGAGTCGCGCCGGTGACGATGAGCTTGGCAATCAGGGAATCGAAGGAGCCGCTGATCACATCGCCGGACTGCACGCCGGTGTCGACGCGCACGCCGGGGCCGCCGGACGGCTTGAACACGTGCACCGGGCCGGGCGCGGGCAGAAAACCGCGGCCGGCATCCTCTCCGTTAATGCGGAATTCAAACGAGTGAGCGGATGCGACGGGGTCGCCATAGGTAAGCTCGCCGCCCTCAGCGAGGCGGAACTGTTCGCGCACGAGGTCGATGCCGGTGACCTCTTCGGAGACGGTGTGTTCGACCTGCAGCCGGGTATTGACCTCGAGGAACGAGACGGTGCCGTCCTGGCCGATGAGAAACTCGCAGGTGCCAGCGCCGAGGTAGCCGACCTCTTTGAGGATGGCCTTGGACGCTCGATACATCTCGGTCGTCTGTGCTTCGGTGAGGAAGGGCGCCGGCGCCTCTTCGACGAGCTTCTGATGCCGGCGCTGCAGCGAGCAGTCGCGGGTCGACACGACGACGACGTTGCCGTACTGGTCGGCCAGGCACTGCGTTTCGACGTGGCGGGGGGAGTCGAGGTACTTCTCGACGAAGCATTCGCCTCGACCGAAAGCCGTGATGGCCTCGCGGGTGGCGGAGTCGAACATCTCGGCGACCTCCTCGCGGGTGCGGGCGACCTTGAGGCCGCGGCCGCCGCCACCGAAGGCGGCCTTGATCGCGACGGGCAGACCGTGCACGTCGACGAAGGCGAGTACCTCGGCGGCGTCGGTGCAGGGGTTCAGGGTGCCGGGCGCCATCGGCGCGTTGACCTTTTCGGCGATCTTGCGGGCGGAAACCTTGTCGCCGAGCTGCTCGATCGCCTCGGGCGACGGTCCGATCCAGATCAGTCCGGCGCCGATCACGGCGCGGGCGAAGTCAGCGTTCTCGGCCAGAAAGCCGTAGCCGGGGTGCACGGCGTCAGCGCCGCTCCGGCGGGCGATCGACAGGATCTTGTCGATGACCAGGTAAGTTTCAGCGCCGCTGGTGCCGTCGAGACCGTACGCCTCGTCGGCGAGACGGGCGTGCAGGGAATCGCGATCCTGGTCGGCGTAGACGGCAACAGAGAGAATTCCACTGTCCTTCGCGGCACGGATGACCCGAACGGCGATCTCGCCTCGGTTGGCGATGAGGACCTTCGTTATGAGTGACACAATCACTTAGCCTATTGGGCCGCACCGCATCCATTTTGGTTCTCTCCCACAAAAAGACCGGCCAGATTCTTGCGGATGCCTACAATGACAGCGCTCCGGGGCGATTCCACAGCGTCGGCCACTCGTGCCCGAGGCCACGCACCAGCCGTCGAAGCGTCGGCAGCGACAGTCCCACCACGGTGGACGGGTCGCCGACAATGCTCGTAATAAAAGGAGCGCCGAGGCTGTCGATCGTGAACGCTCCCGCGACATAGAGCGGTTCGCCGGTCGCGATATAGGCGTCAAGCTCGGCATCGTCGAGGTCGTCGGCGAAGGTCACTTCGGCCACCGCAACCGCACCGACCGCGTCGCTCGGCACTCCGGCTGTCAGCTCGATCAGCCAATGCCCCGAGTACAGCGTTCCGGTGCGCCCGCGCTGGCGCTCCCAGCGTTCCCGCGCCGCTTCGGCGGTATGCGGCTTGCCGTAGATGACCTCGTCCAGCACGAACACCGAATCGCCGCCCAGCAGTAGCCCGTTCAACGGCTCCGCGAGCAGAACGGATGCCGCCGCCTCAGCTTTCGCCCGCGCCAGCAGCAGCACGAGATCCCGCGGCGCGAGCGCGGCTCCGGCGGCAGCCTCGGTCTCGGCGACGACTCGTGCTTCGTCGACGTCAGGGTTGATCAGCACCGGTTCGATGCCGGCCGCCCGGAGCAGGGCCAGCCGGGCCGGAGATGTGGAGGCCAGATAGAGGCGCATGCTTGTCCTTCGCAGTTTCGGTGACTCCATTCAATCAGGCTCGATCGAGCACGAGAGGAAGGGGGGGGTGTGGGATCATCAAGGAATGAGCAATTCGAGTCACCAGCCCCAGGCCGCCGCCAGCCTCCCCTCCGAAACGGTCGGCAGCGAGCTCGAGCTTGACATCACCAACATCGCGCACGGCGGAATCTTCATCGCCCGCCACGAGGGTCGCGTCATTTTCGTCAGCGACACCCTGCCCGGTGAACGGGTGCGCGCGCGCCTTACCGAGGCCAACCACAAGAGTTTCTGGCGGGCTGAGACGATCGCCGTGCTCGACGCCGCACCGGAACGTCAGCCGCACATCTGGAGCGCAGCATCCGTTGATCGCGCTCCCGAAGACCGCGCGGGCGGTGCCGAATTCGGGCACATTGAGCTCGGATTTCAGCGCGAACTCAAACGCCAGGTGCTCGCCGACGCGCTCCAGCGCATGGCCGGGATCGACAGCGACGTGGTCGTCGAACCGGTCGCGGTCAGCGCCAAGGCCAGCCCCGGCGACGCGATGGACGGCACCGGATGGCGCACCCGGGTGAGCCTGCACGTGGCCGCCGACGGCACCATCGGCCCGTACGCTGCCCGCAGCCACCGCGTGATCCCGGTCGACGATCTGCCGCTCGCCGAACACGAACTCGAGCTGCGCGCCCCGCTCGACACCCTGTTTCACAACGCCGCGAAGGTTGACCTGGTCGCACCGAGCAAGGGCGATGTGCAGGTGCTCGTCTCGGCCAAGGATTCCAACGGCAAGCCCAAGCGGGTGCCGCACGGTCTGATTCACGAGGTTGTCGACGGCCGCGAGTTTGAACTCGACCGGTCCGGATTCTGGCAGGTGCACTCCATGGCTGCCGACACGCTTTACCACGCGGTGCAGAACATCATCGACCCGGATCAGTTCGACCCGCGCGCCTCCAACCTCGACCTCTACGGCGGTGTCGGCCTGCTCGCCGCGGCCGTCGGCGACAAGTTCGGCGCGTCGACCCGCATCACCTCGGTCGAAAGCGACCCGGAAGCGGTCGCCTTCGCCGCCCGCAACCTCAAGGAATGGGCGGGCGCCACCGCCGAGGCCGACCGCGTCGACCGCTATCTGCAGCGTCTGCTACGCGAGGCGGATGCCGCGGAGCGCGCCCGCCTCGCCGCCGCCACCGTCGTGCTCGACCCGCCGCGCTCCGGCGCCGGCGCCGCCGTCGTCGATCAGCTGGTGGCCCTGGCACCCCGGCAAATCGTCTACGTGGCCTGCGACCCGGTGGCCCTGGCCCGCGACGTTGCGCTGTTCCAGAAGCAGGGATACCAGCTGCGCACACTCCGAGCCTTCGACCTGTTCCCCAATACCCATCACGTCGAGGCCGTCGCACTGCTCAGCAAATAGCTATCCTTAAGACGAGCCAACGAGAAGGACAGCGACATCGTGAGCCACGCACTACCTGATCCCACCCCAAGCACCCCCGAGCAGTCCGTTCGCGTCGGTATCGTCGACGACCACGAATCGGTGCGACTGGGACTGCAGGCCGCCTGCGAAAACTCCGGCTACGAGGTGCTGTTCGCCGCCGCGACCGCTCAGGCCCTTGTGGACGGCCTCGCCGGACGAGCGTGCGACGTGATCGTGCTCGACCTCTCGCTCGGCGACGGTTCGCTCGTGACCGACAATGTGCACCTCGTCGCGAGCACCGGCTCGGCCGTGCTCGTGCACAGCATCGCCGACCGGGTTGCCTCGGTGCGTGAGGCACTCGCCGCCGGCGCCGCTGGAGTCATCCCCAAGTCCTCGCCGACCACCACAGTCATGGCCGCCGTGGCATCCGTTGCCCGGGGCGACGTGCTCAACAACCTCGAGTGGGCCACCGCGATCGACGCCGACCGCGACTTCGCCAGGGCTCAGCTCGGTCGCCGTGAACGCGACGTTCTGCACTTGTACGCCTCGGGCCTGCCACTGAAGATGGTTGCCCTGCAGCTAGGCATCGCGCACTCCACGGCGCGAGAATACCTGGACCGAATCCGGGTGAAGTACGTCGAGGTCGGCCGCCCAGCGCCGACCAAGGTCGACCTGCTGCGCCGCGCCGTCGAAGACGGAATCCTGCCAGGACTCGACGCCTCCGACGGTGACCGCGGTGTCTAAACGGGCCGCCCGCCCGGGCGCCCTGGTGTCAACCGATACGGCCGCGTTCGGCGCGGTCAATCCGGCCGACTTCCAGGACGACCTGTTCGGACGGCCCCGGCACCCGCGCAATCCGATCAGTCACGCCCAGATCGAGATCGTCCTGTCCCGTTCGGTGGCCGGTGTCGCGGTGGTCTTCGCTCTCCAGACGCTGCCGTTTATGCTCGGACAGCTGGAAAGTCGCAAACCCGGTTCCGCCGTGCCCATCGGGATCGCCCTGGGCCTGTCAATTCTGGTGTTCGTGGTCGCAACGCTGGTTCGGCGCGGCATTCGCACTACGGCCGGCATTATCGCGGCCGTCTACCTCATCGCCCTCATCGTATGGCCGCTCGTTATGCGCGACCCCACGGTCGTTCTCGACAGCAAACCGTGGCTCTGGTACTTGTGCACCGTCGCGACCTCGTGCGCGGCGATCGCGTTTCCGTTGCTCTGGGCCATCATTTACACGGTCGTCACGCCCGTCGTCTTTGGACTCGTGCGGGTGTTGCCCTCCGGCGGTGAGGCCGAAAACCTGCTCGCCGCCCTCGATACCTGCTACGCCATGCTGCTCGGCGGTGTCGTGCTCATCATCATCTACGTGCTCCGCGACGCGACCGACAAGGTCGACACCGCCCAGTCCAATGCCCTGGCAAAATACGCCGTGGCGGTGCGCCACCACGCGACCGAGATGGAACGCGTCGAGGTCGACTCGATCGTGCACGACAGCGTTCTCGCGACTCTGCTCTCGGCCGCCGGTGTGCACAATTCCAAGGGAGCCGTGCTGGCCGCGGCGATGGCTCGCAGCGCCATCATCCGCTTGCAGGAGGCCAATGGCGAACGAACCCTCGACGATGCGACGACCGACGTGAGCCGTCTGGTCGACCGCCTTCGTGGCGCCGCCTTGAACACCGGCGCTTTCACCATCACCGAGCGGGGGGTCGACGGCCTGAGCATTCCGGAGTTCGTCGCCGAGGCCCTGTATGCGGCGAGCGTGCAAGCCATGGTCAACAGCGTGCAGCACGCCGGCCCAGCGCAAATGCGCAGCCTGACGATTTGCGGCAACGGTCGAAGCGGATGCCGCATCGAGATCAGCGACACCGGCTGCGGCTTTGATCCGACCAGCGTGGCCAGTGCCCGGCTCGGCGTGCGGGTCTCTATTCGCGACCGGATCGCCAGCGTGGGTGGCGTCGCCGTGGTGAACTCAAGCCCCGGCCGGGGCACGACCGTGGTCATCAGCTGGCCGCGGGTTGAGGTCTCCGCCGACAGCGAAACGGATGGGGGCAGCGACGCGGGGCTTCGAGTGGCGCCCGCATCGGTCGAGTATGCCGTCACCAGTCTCGACACCGACCGGGCGGGTGATCGCTGATGACCAGCGTTGTCAGGGTGTCGCGCACGCTCACCCTCGTCGTAGCGGCTCTGTTCTCGGGCTATCACGTGATTCTCGGGCTGTATTCGATCCAAGAGCCGACGTCGTCGGTGCCGATCCTGGTCGCCATGGGCCTGTATGTGGGGGCGACAATGGCGAGCCTCTGGCCGAGCAGCCCGATGCGCATGTCGTTGCCGCTGGCGCTGTTCAACGTCGCGGTCAGCGTGGCACTCCCACTGATCGTGGGCAGCCAGCTTGATGGCTCTTCGGGTAATCTCGGCTACGCCACCTGGTACGTCGCCGCCATCGGCACGCTGATGACCATCACTGCCACCCGCAAGCGTCCCCAACTAGCCCTGCTGGGTGTGGCCTTGCTCGTCATCCACAGTGTGATCTGGGCCGGAGTCGGCGAACTCGGGGGACTGGGCGTCATCGGAAGCGTGGTCTGGGTGGTCGCAGCCGCGGTGCTCTCCCGTGCCCTGGTCAAGGCCAGCCGGGACGCCCGCCAGTATGCCCGAGCCGAGCGCGAGGCGAGCGGATGGCACGCAGCCCAGGAGGCTCACCTCTACGAGCGCCAGGTGCGTCTCACTCAGACCATGCGCCTTGCTATGCCGATGCTGCGACGCATCAGCGAGAGCAACGGTGAGCTGACCGCAGAGGAACAGCAGGAATGCCGGTTTCTCGAAGCGGCCATTCGCGATGAGATCCGCGGCCGCCGCCTGCTCAACCACGCGGTGCGGGAACAGGTCATGGCTGCCCGGCGTCGCGGAGCCAGCGTTACGCTCCTCGACGAGGGCGGTATCGACGATCTGGGCGGTGTTGCCCTCGACGACGTGCTGGGCACCATCGCCCTCGCCCTCGAGCAGACGAGCGCCGACAAGATCATTGTGCGTACCGCGGCCGACAGCGCGACCGTCGCGGTGACCGTGGTGGGGCTGTCGAGCCCTGACCCGGCGGTGAGTGCCCTCGGGCTGGACTCTGCGGGTGACGATGAGGTCAACCTGTGGCTGGAAATCCCCCGTCAGATCACGCCCTAATCAACCAGCTCCCTGTTCGGGACCCTGGGTACGCGAAAGGGGACCAGCCGAAGCTGGTCCCCAACCGTTTATTCGAGAAAGGACGACAACCCGAATGCCATCCGTTCTCGCCCCCAACACATTCGCTCGCTTACCCTAGTCAGCGAATGATTGGTGGTGAAACTCCAGGAGTTGCACCGAGCAATCCCCAGTCTGCACTAATCTCCAAAGTCTCGCTGTCGGCATTTAGGAGGACAGACGCGAGGTCGGTTCTACCCCCGTCTGGGCCCACCTTGTGAACCGATGCCCAATTTCTAAACTGGGCCCGTGGACGGGGCCCCGTCCACGAAGAAGGTGGGGCGCCGGAGGGGGTCAGCCGGCGAAGCCGCGCCAGCGACCGGCGCCGGGGTGCACCGGCTGGCGGATGGCGCGCTGGCCCTGCTGCCAGGCGCTCCGGTGCTGTACGGGAGCCGCCCGACGCTCGTCGGATTCCTCCCGCAACAGCCCACGGATGATGGCGCTCACCGCCGACACCTCGACGTCGCTGACGTGTCCGGTGACGAAAATGAGCTCCGAGGGATCGAACTCTGAGGGCTTGGGCATTAGAGGGGGATGTTTCCGTGCTTCTTCGCGGGCAGGGTGGCCCGCTTGGTACGCAGGGCGCGCAGGGCCTTGACGACCGACACGCGGGTGGCGGCGGGCTCGATGATGCCGTCGAGCTCCCCGCGCTCCGCGGCCAGAAAAGGGCTCGCCACATTGTAGGTGTACTCGTTGGCCAGGCGGGTGCGCACAGCGGCGACGTCTTCGCCGGCCTGCTCGGCCGCCTTGATCTCAGCGCGGTAGAGAATGTTCACGGCGCCTTGGCCGCCCATGACGGCGATCTCCGCGGTCGGCCAAGCCAGGTTGGTGTCGGCACCGAGCTGCTTGGACCCCATCACGATGTACGCGCCGCCGTAGGCCTTGCGCAGAATGACGGTGACCAGCGGCACGGTGGCTTCGGCGTAGGCGTAGAGCAGCTTCGCCCCGCGACGGATGATGCCGGTCCATTCCTGGTCGGTGCCCGGTAGAAAGCCGGGCACGTCGACCAGGGTGAGGATGGGAATGGAGAACGCATCGCAGAACCGCACGAACCGTGAGGCCTTCTCACCGGCCTCGATGTTCAACGTGCCCGCCATGGCGTTGGGTTGGTTGGCGACGATCCCGATCGACCGGCCCTCGACCCTGGCGAAGCCCACGACGATGTTCGGGGCGTACAACGGCTGCGTCTCGAGAAACTCGCCGCGGTCCACGATGTGCTCGATGACCGTTTTCACGTCGTAGGGCTGGTTGGGGGAGTCGGGGATGATCGTGTTGAGCCGACGGTCAGCATCCGTTGTCTCAAGCTCCACCTCGCTGTCGAACACGGGCAGCTCGGCCAGGTTGTTGTCGGGCAGGTAGCTCAGCAGTGCGCGGGCAAAGTCGAGCGCGTCGGGCTCATCGCTCGCGAGGTAGTGCGATACCCCGGAGACCTTGTTGTGGGTGAGGGCGCCGCCGAGCTCCTCCATGCCGACGTCTTCACCGGTGACGGTTTTGATCACGTCGGGGCCGGTGACGAACATCTGGCTGGTCTTGTCGACCATGATCACGAAGTCGGTCAGCGCCGGAGAGTAGACCGCGCCGCCGGCGGCCGGGCCGCAGATGATCGAGATCTGCGGGATGACGCCCGAGGCTGCCGTGTTGCGGCGAAAGATTTCGCCGTACTTGCCGAGGGCCACAACGCCCTCCTGAATGCGCGCTCCGCCGGAGTCGAGAATGCCGATGATCGGCACCCCGGTCTTCAGGGCAAGGTCCATCACCTTGATGATCTTCTCGCCGGCGACCTCACCGAGCGAACCGCCGAAGATCGTGAAGTCCTGGGAGTACACGGCCACCTGGCGGCCGTGAATCGTGCCGGTGCCGGTGACGACGGCGTCGCCATACGGACGCTTCTTTTCCATGCCGAAGGCCACGGTGCGGTGCCGCACGAACTCGTCGAGCTCCACGAAAGAACCCTGGTCGAGCAGTAGGTCGACGCGCTCGCGGGCGGTCATCTTGCCCTTGGCGTGCTGCTTCTCGATGGCGGTGGCCCCGCTGGCGGTCACAGCCTCGTGATAGCGCAGCTTGAGGTCGGCGAGTTTTCCCGCCGTCGTATACAGGTCGGGTGCCGCGGCGGGCGTCTTATCAGTCACCATTTCACTCTACCGGCACCCCCCGACCGCTCCTCGTTGACGATGTTCTACAACTTTGCCCCGCAACACTGGTTCTTTCCCCCTCCGTCGGGTCCCTTGGACTGCAGAAACCGGACTTCCCCGTGCATAACTCCTGCAATTTCTTCAAAAACTACCCGAAATAGGTGTTTTGAGGCCAGATTCGAGAGAATTGCAGGAGTTATGCACACGAGAGGGTAGGCACGATGGATTTTTCGCTCAGCCGCAACGAGGTGAGCCGGTTCGAGTACCGTGCAGAGGCCTCCTCCACCAACGATGTGCTCAAAGATCTCGCCAGTGCTATTGGTTTATCTGAGGCGGATGCCGCAGCCTGGCCCGACCTCTCGGTGGTCGTCACCGACAACCAGACTCAGGGGCGCGGCCGGCTCGGTCGTGTCTGGTTGGCCCCGACCGGCAAAGCCCTGGCCATCTCCGTACTCATTCGCCCGGAGTTACCGTCGCACAGCCTCGGCTGGTTCCCCCTCCTGGCCGGCGCCGCCATGACCCGCGCCGTGCGCACCATCGTTGAGGCCTGCACGCCGCCGGTGCACGACGTAAATCTTAAAGAGGCCGAGGATCCCCGCCACGACACGACCCTGAAGTGGCCCAACGACGTGCTCATCGACGGCTACAAGGTGTGCGGCATCCTGTGCGAACTCCTGCCCGACGGCAAGGGCATCGTCATCGGCGCCGGCCTCAACCTCTCGCTCGATGAACACAACCTGCCCACCCTCACCTCGACCTCTCTCCTGCTAGTCACCCGCACCGCGCCCGACCCGGACGCAGTACTCGCCGCCTATCTGCACGAGCTCGTCACCCTGTATCGGGCCTTCGTCGAAGCCGACGGTGACGCACAGAAGAGCGGTCTCCACGCGGAAGTGTCGAGACTCTGCGGCACCCTCGGCAGCGTCGTGCGGGTGGAACTGCCCGGCGGAGTCGACCTGGTCGGCACCGCCACCGGCATCGACGCCGAGGGACGGCTCAGAGTCGTCAACCAGGCCGATGGCGAAGAACGGTCTGTCGCCGCCGGCGATGTCACCCACCTGAGGTATTAATAGAAGTAATGAAACCGAAGAAGACAGAGACCAACGAGACCGAACCCTCCGGTTACGCCCGGGAGAGTCGGCCGGAGGAGGTCGTCGCCCGCTTGCGCCCGCACGCCCGGGTGCTGCTCTGGCCTACCCTGCTGCTCTTCGCCGTGGCCGGCGCCACCGGTTACTTCGCCGGCAACCTGCCCGAACCCTGGCAGAACGCGGCCCTGCTGCCGGGCGCCATCGTGCTGGCCGTGCTGGGCTGGCTGCTGCCGCTCGCCGCCTGGCTGACCAAGCGTTACACGATTACCTCCCGGCGCATCATCTTTCGCCACGGATTCTTCGTGCGCACCCGGCAAGAACTGCTGCACAGCCGCGGCTACGACGTGAGCGTGCGGCAGAACTGGCTGCAGGCCGGGTTCCACTCGGGCACGGTGCTGATCAATTCGGGGCTGGAGCATCCGCTCATCTTGAAAGACATCCCCAACGTCGACCTGGTGCAGAGCGTGCTGCACGACCTGATGGAGCAGTCGGTGACCGTCATGGGTTCCCGCCGGCAGGAGCAGTCGGCGCACGCCGACGAGTCAGCGTTCTGGGGCCGCCGCTAGCGCAATCGCGCCACTGCGAGTGTCCGCATGGGTAACGGATGCCGACGCGCCGCTGCGACTCGGCGCAAACACCCAGTAGCGGTACAGCGTGAAGCGAAACACCGAGCCCAGAAAAAGACCCACCACATTGCCGGCGATATTGTCGGCGAGAACGCTGGTGTAGCCGAGCACATAGTGGCTGAACCACAGGCATCCGATGCCGATGCCCATACCGACCAGGCTCACCGCGAGAAACTCCAGACCCTCGCGTACCGTATGGTTTTGGCGATTCTTCCTGAAGGTCCAGTGCCGGTTACCGAGCCAGTTCACCAGAATAGCCAGCACGGTCGAGATGATCTTGGCGTAGATGGGGCCGGCGTGCACGTCGGTCGAGTCGAGCACTGTGGTGCGCAGCAGGTTGAAGACAGTGAAGTCCACCACGAAGCCGAGGGCGCCGACGGTGCCGAACTTCAGGCCCTGGCTCAGAAAATTGAGCAGGCGCTGCTTCAGTGTGATCGACATGCGTCCGTCCGCCGTTCGGTAAAGTGGCACTAGGAATGCAGTGAAGTCTCGCAGTCTACGGCGTGCGGAATTCTCCGGGCTGAGTACGAACGTGCGTTTAGCTGAACGCTTGCACAGAAAATGGTGAACAGATGGCTTTGACCGTCGGTGTGATTGGCGCGGGCCAGCTGGCCCGCATGATGATTCCCGCGGCTGTGAACCTCGGCATCGACCTCAAGGTACTTGCCGAAGCCGACGGTATGTCCGCCGACCTGGCCGCCGTCAGCGTCGGCGACTACCGCGACCTGCCCACGGTGCTGGCCTTCGCGAAGACCGTCGACGTGATCACCTTTGACCACGAGCACGTGCCGCAGGAGATTCTGCGCGAGCTCGTCAGCGCCGGCGTCAAAGTACATCCCGGCCCCGACGCGCTGCTGTACGCGCAAGACAAACTGCTCATGCGCGAGAAGCTGGCCGAGCTGGGCTTGCCCGTACCCGATTGGGCGCGCATAACGGATACCGCCGGCCTCGCCGAATTTCTGCAGGCGCACGGCGGCCGCGCCGTTGTGAAGACCGCCCGCGGCGGCTACGACGGCAAGGGCGTGCGCGTCGTCAGCCACGAACACGACGTTGACGACTGGTTTCTGGCGCTCGCCGAAGACGGCAACGGCGGCGCCCTGCTGGTCGAAGAGCTCGTGCACTTCAGCCGGGAACTCGCCCAGGTTGTCGCGCGCCGCCCGAGCGGGGAGATCGCGGTCTGGCCGGTGGTGGAGACCGTGCAGAAAGACGGTGTCTGCGCCGAGGTGATCGCGCCGGCCCCGCAGTCTGCAGGCCGCCTCGCCGACGTCGCCACCGACATCGCGGTGGCCGTGGCCAAGGGAATCGGCGTCACCGGGGTGCTCGCCGTCGAACTGTTTCAGACCACGGATGAGCGCCTCCTCATTAACGAGCTCGCCATGCGTCCGCACAACAGCGGCCACTGGTCGATTGACGGCAGCACGACGAGCCAGTTCGAGCAGCACCTGCGGGCCGTGCTCGACCTGCCGCTCGGGGCGACGGGCGCCCGTGACCCGTGGACGGTCATGGTCAACATCTTCGGCGGGCCCTCGGAAGGCTCGCTCGGCGACCGGTATCAGAGCGCCCTCGCGGAGCATCCGCTGGTGAAAGTGCACAACTACGGGAAGGCGTCACGGCCCGGCCGAAAGGTCGGCCACGTCACCGCGGGCGGCGACGATCTCGACGAAGTTGCCTACCAGGCGCGTGCCACTGCACAAATCTTTCAGTCTTGAGCAATAGGATCATCTGCGTGCCAGACAACATCGAGCCCTCCGCTGTGCCCATAAACGCTGTGCCCATTAACAGTGTGCCCGTGAACTCCAGCGCGCCGCTCGTCGGCCTGGTCATGGGCAGCGACTCCGACTTCACCGTCATGAGTGCCGCCGCGCAGACCCTCAAAGACTTCGGGGTGGCGCACGAGGTGCAGGTCGTCTCTGCGCACCGCACCCCCGAGAAGATGCTCGACTATGGTCGCAACGCGCAGGCCCGTGGCCTCAAGGTGATTATCGCCGGAGCGGGAGGAGCAGCGCACCTGCCCGGTATGCTCGCCGCCATGACCACGCTGCCCGTGGTCGGGGTTCCTGTTCCGCTCGGCCTGCTCGACGGCCTCGACTCGCTGCTGTCGATCGTGCAGATGCCGGCCGGCGTGCCGGTCGCGACCGTGTCGATCGGCGGGGCCAAGAACGCCGCGCTCATCGCGATCAAGATTCTCGCCACGAGCGATGACGCGCTGCGCGTGAAGCTCGAAGACTATTCCGTCGCACTCGCCGACCTGGTCGAGCAGAAGAACCGGGACCTCCAAGAGCGATTATGAGCAGTGTGACTGACCCGATCCGGCACCCGAATTCCGGCTCCACGCGCATCATGACGACGCGTGCGTGGTGGTTGGTCGTACTCAATTTCGTGCTCCCCGGTTCGGCGCAGGTACTCGCCGGCAATCGACGACTCGGCCGGTTCGGCCTCGGCGCCACGCTCATCCTGGTGGCCTCGGCAATCGTCGCCGGGGCTGTCTACCTGTTCTGGCCCGAGGCCGTGCTCACGGTGTTCACGAGCACGATCGGCCTCTGGGCCGCCGCCGCAGTGCTCGCGTTCTACGCGCTCACCTGGCTCGTGCTCACCGTCAACACCCTCAGCCTGATCAACCTGCTGAAAGCCGCGCCCGGCGCCCGCCCGCTGATCGCCGCTTTCTCCGCAGCCCTCATGGTCGTCGTCTGCGGCACGGCTGGCTATGGCGCCTTCGTCGCGACCTCGGCGAGCGGATTCCTCTCCTCCGTCTTCGTCGCCGGTCCGAGTGAACCGCCAGTCAATGGCCGCTACAACATCCTGCTGCTCGGCGGGGATGCCGGCGCTGACCGGGACGGCCTGCGCCCCGACAGCCTCTCCGTGGTCAGCATCGACGCCACGACCGGCCAGGCCACGACCATCAGCCTGCCGCGCAACCTCGAGGACGTGCCGTTCTCGGCCGGTTCCTCGCTCGGCGCGCTGTACCCCGAGGGATACGGATCGATCGACGGATGCGACGTGTCGGCGTGCATGCTTAACTCCATTTTCACCGAAGCCGAGCTCAAACGCCCCGAGTACTACCCGAATGCCGTGGCCGAGGGCAGTTCCCCGGGCATTCAGGCCACCCTCGAGGCCGCGCAGGGCATCACCGGACTCACCATTCAGTACTACGTGCTGATCGACATGCAGGGGTTCTCCGACCTCATCGACGCCCTCGGCGGCGTCGACATCGACGTGCAGAACCGCGTTCCCGTGCACACCGACGAGAGCTTCAGCGAGGTTCTGTTCTGGTTCGAGCCGGGCATGCAACACATGGACGGCTACCACGCCCTCTGGTATGCCCGCTCCCGCCACGGCACGAGTGACTACGACCGCATGCAACGCCAGACCCAGATGCAGGAAGCCCTCCTCGCGCAGGCCAGCCCCGCCAACGTGCTCACCAAGTTTCAGGGCGTCGCCTCCGCCAGCAGTCGCGTCGTGAAGACCGACGTGCCGCAGGGCATGCTCGGCTACTTCGTGAACCTGGCAGCGAAGACCAAGGAACTGCCGGTCGTGTCGGTGCCCCTGATCCCCGAAAACGGTATCGACCCCGAGAACCCCGACTACGCCGCCATCACCGCAATGATCGCCGCAGCCCTGGCCCCCGCGCCCACCGCCACTCCCGCCCCGTAGCCCTGAGGCTGCTCCTGCACGCCGTTGTGCGTGCGGATCCTGCATGTGCGTCCAAACGTTGCGCGCGCGTGGCGCGCTGCTAGCGCCAGCATCCGCTGTCCGCTCCGGCAGCTTTCGCCCGCGCGACCGCCCTTACCAATGCGCGCATTGCGAAAGCTGATGCCAACGCGCGCTAAATGACGATCACTTCGGGGCCACCAAGGTCTGACAAGACCTGGAAATCGGCGTCCTGGGTGTAGACGGTGAGCGAATGCACGAGTGCCGTGGAGGCAATCCACAGGTCGTTGACGTTGAGCCGACGTTCGCTCTCGCGAAGTTTTTGCCGCAATCGAGCCCAATGCGCGGCCACTGCCTCATCGATATTGAGCACCGTCGCGATTGACACTGTGTCAAGGGTCTGCAGTCGGGCTCCCCGTGTGTCGGCGTCCCGCGCTGCATGTACTCCGGCGTACAGCTCACCGAGCGTCACGGCGCTGACAAACTGCTCTTCTGGCAATCTGTCGAACTGTATTGCACGATTTGTCTCGAGCCCCACGAACACGCTGGTGTCAATCAGGCCCCGTGAGGGGGTCACTGGATGGGGCCCAGATCGTCCGTTGTCTCGTCGGGTTCCTCGTCGTCGTAGTATTCCGCGATCGGATCGCCGGGACGTCGCACCAGGCGTTGCATATCGGCTTTCGTGAGAAACGCCTGCTTGCCTGAACGGATCGGCACCAGCGTCGCGATTGGAACGCCGTTGCTGGTAATTGTTACTTCTTCACCCTGGCGCGCGCGCTCGATCACATCGGCGGTGTGATTGCGCAATTCTCGAACCGGAACCAAGCTCATGCGCTGAGTGTAGCCGGGAGTCGCACGCTGTAGCAAGCATCGGTCCCGCACGAAAGCGGATGCCTACGAGTGCGTCAACTGGTTCACTCGCTGCGTCGAGAGCCTGAGTATGAGGACGTGGATGCTGTCAGCCCTTTCACTCACCACTGCGCCGAAACGAAAACTTCTTGTGCCCGAAGAAGCTCAGCAGCGTCGTGACCACGAGAATCACCAGTTGGGCGAGCAGCGGCGGCACCCCGGCGACCTCAACCAGCAGCGGCAACGCCGCCGCATTGATGCCGATCGCCACCAGATACACGCTCACGAACCGGACAAAGTCCCGCAGCACGTGGCCACGCACCACAAACACGAATCGTCGGTACAGCACGAAGGCCAGGGAAATGCCAACCACGTACGAGAGAGCGAGGCTCAGCAGATAGCCGAGGTAGACATCCGCGAAGACCCAGAGTGTGAATGCCGAGAAGACCAAGTACCCGACGAGCGTGTTTGTCGCGCCGACCGCGAGAAACCGCACACGCTGGTCCTGTAGAAAGCTCGCCATGGCCTACAGATCCGCGTGCAGCTGCCAGACGCGCTCGGCCGAGTCCCGCCAGCTGAACGCCCGCGAGCGGTCCTGACCGAAGACGCTCATGCGACCCCGCAGCACGCTGTCGCCGAGCACCCGGTTCACCGCGTCGACGAGCCGCGAGGGATATTCCTTCGCGTTCGATCGCTCCACTGCGACGCCGGCGTCTCCGGCCGCTTCGAGCAGTGCCGGGGCGTCGGAGTGCACGACCGGGGTGCCGAGATGGAACGCCTCAATGATCGGCAGGGCGAAGCCTTCTTCCAGGCTCGGATACACAAACACGCTGGCCCGGGCAATAACAACGGCCAGGTCGGAGTCGCTCAGCCCGGAGAGAGCGCGAACGCGCCCCGGCTCGAGCCCGGCTTCATCGGCGACCGAGGCCAGGTCGAGCTCGCCCCAGGTGTCCGGGCCGAGCACGATCAGCGGCAGGTCCGGCGCGCCCGGCAGACCGAGCGCCGTGATCAGCGCAGTGACCGCCTTGCGCGGATCGAGCGACCCCGAGGTCAGAATATACTGCGACGGCAGGCCCAGCGCCTGTAGGCGCTCTTCCACGAGGGGAAGGGTCGGCAGCACGAGCCCCCGACCCACGGCGCCGCCGATCACGCGCACCCGGTCGCCGAGGTCCATGATCTCGGTCAGCTGGTTCGCCACGGCGTGGCTCGGCACGACAATGGCGTCGGCGTGCTTGCGGGCGCGCTTGAGCATGCTCTTGGTCCAGGCCACGGTTGTCGGCGTCAACGATGACGGATGCGTCCAGGCCAGCACGTCGTGCAGGGTCACCGCAATCTGGGTGCCGTCTACGGCCCGATCGTGGCGGCGCAGCGGGGCCAGTAATCCCGGCGCATGAATCAGGCCAGTGCCCGACGACGCGGTCACGCCAAGCGCCCAGGCCGTGGCCAGCTCGCGGCGGGCCAGCGTCGTCTTGAACAGGTTCGCCAGACCGGGCAGCGCGGCCTCAATGAGTTCATACTGTGCGGGCGGTGAGGACGAGACGATGCCCTCCACCGCGCATTCGGCCGGAGCGGTCGCAATTAGCGCACGCGTGAGTTCCTCGGTGTAACGCCCGACGCCACCCGGAACCGGGGCGACCATCTGGTCGACGACTACCCGCAGAGTGATCATGCTGTCTCGAAGACTCCCGCGGCGAAAGCTTCGGCCTGGGCCGACTGCCAGCTGCGCATCGGCTCAAGCCCGGCGGCCGCCCAGTTGGCGTGGCCGAGCACGGAGTACGCGGGCCTGGGCGCCGGCAGTACAAACGCCGAGCTGTCGGTCGGCAGCACGCGTTCCGGGTCAAGTCCGGCCAAAGCGAACACGTCGCGGGCCTGGTCGAACTTCGACGCCACCCCAGAGTTCGTGCCGTGGTAGATGCCGGCGGGCGCGTCGGAGTCGAGTAGCAACACGATCTGCGCGGCGAGGTCGACCGTCCAGGTGGGCTGTCCGACCTGGTCGTTGACGACGTTCAACGTGTCGCGCGTGCCAGCGGCCTTGAGCATGGTCTTGGCGAAGTTCGGACCGTTCTTGCCGTACAGCCAGGCCGTGCGCACGATGTAGCTGCGGGCGCCGTTCTCGGCGAGCACGAAGTCTTCACCGGCGGCCTTGGTGCGACCATAGGCTGAGATCGGGCTGTGCGGCGTGTTCTCGGCGTACGGCCTGGTCGCACTGCCGTCGAAGACGTAGTCCGTCGAGATCTGCACGAGCTTCGCCCGCAAAGCGGATGCTGCCAGCGCGAGATTGCGCGGCCCCACCGCGTTCACGGCGTAGGCCGCGTCTTCGTTTGTTTCGGCGTCGTCGACCTTGGTGTACGCGGCGCAATTGATAATGACGTCGTGCCCGGCGACTGCGGCCGTGACCGCGTTGAGGTCGGTCACATCGAGGTCGCTCCGGCCGAGCGCCGTCACCTCGCGACCGGCCAACGCCGTCTGCAGGTCGCGCCCCAGCATGCCGGTGGCCCCGGTGATCAGATAACGGGTCATGCTAGTTCAGCGCCGCCCGAGCCTTGAGCGGTTCCCACCACTGGCGGTTGTCGCGGTACCACTGCACCACGTCGGCCAGGCCCTCTTCGAACGGAACCTCGGGCGCGTAGCCCAGTTCGGCCTGAATCTTGCTGATGTCGACCGAGTAGCGCAGGTCGTGTCCGAGACGGTCGGCGACGCGGTCGACGTACGACCAGTCCTTGCCGGTCGAGTCGAGCAGCAGCTGGGTGAGCTCCTTGTTGGTGAGTTCGGTGCCGCCGCCGATGTTGTAGATTTCGCCGGCGCGACCGCCGACGAGCACCATGGCGATGGCGCGAGTGTGGTCGTCAACGTGCAGCCAGTCGCGAATGTTGTTGCCCTCGCCGTAAAGCGGAACGTGCAGGTCGTCGATCAGGTTGCTGACGAACAGCGGAATGACCTTTTCGGGAAAGTGGTACGGGCCGTAGTTGTTCGAGCAGCGCGTGATCGACACGTTCAGGCCGTGCGTGCGGTGGTAGCTGCGGGCGAGCAGGTCACTGCCCGCCTTCGACGCTGAGTAGGGGGAGTTGGGCTCCAGCGCCCGCTCCTCGTTCCAGGAACCTTCGGCGATGGAGCCGTAGACCTCGTCGGTGGAGACGTGCACGAACCGGGCCAGCTTGTGGCGGAGAGCCGCGTCGAGCAGCTGCTGGGTGCCCAGCACGTTGGTCTCGACGAAGATGGTCGAGTCCATCACGGAGCGGTCCACGTGGCTTTCGGCGGCGAAGTGCACGACCGCATCGAGCCCGGGAAAGAGTGTGTCGAGCAGCTTGCCGTCGCGAATGTCGCCGTGCACAAAGGAGTAACGGGGCGAGTCGGCGATCGGGGCGAGATTTTCGAGGTTGCCCGAGTAAGTCAGTGCGTCGAGCACGACAACTTCGGCGCCTTCGAGACCCGGGTACTTGTCTTCAATCGTGCGACGCACGAAGTTGGAGCCGATAAAACCGGCGCCGCCGGTGACGAGGATCTTCATATAGGAGTAACCGTTCCGTTCGCTTCAATGGCCTCCGCGATTCTACCGGACCCCGATTGGTAGACTGCCGACCGTGCAGATTCGCGAACTCTCTATCCCCGATTCATTTGAAATCACCCCGAAGCAGTTTGGTGACGACCGGGGAGTGTTCCTCGAGTGGTATCGATTCGACAAGCTCGAAGAGAAGGTCGGGCACAGACTCGACCTCGCCCAAGCGAACACTTCCGTGTCCAAGCGCGGTTCGGTGCGCGGCATTCACTTCGCGGATGTGCCGCCGAGCCAGGCAAAGTACGTCACTGCGGTGCACGGTGCCGTTCTGGACTACATCATCGATATTCGGGTCGGGTCGCCCACGTACGGGCAGTGGGACAGCGTCTTGCTTGACGACGCCGATCGTCGCGCGGTCTATATTGCTGAAGGACTCGGGCACTGCTTCGTGGCATTGACCGACAACGCCACCGTGAGCTATCTCGTGAACAGCACCTTCAGCCCGGGCCGCGAACACGGCATCAGCCCGCTCGACGAAGAGGTCGGCCTGGTCTTTCCGCCTGAAGCCGGGGAACTGCTGCTGTCTCCCAAAGACACGGATGCCCCCACTCTCGCAGCAGCCGCTGCCGCCGGCCTGCTCCCCACCTGGGACGCCGCCCGTGCCTACTACGCCACCTTGAACGACAGGAACTAACGCTCATGCGCGGAATCATCCTCGCCGGCGGCTCAGGCACGCGCCTGTGGCCGATCACCAAAGGCATCTCCAAGCAGCTCATGCCCATTTGGGACAAGCCGATGATCTACTACCCCCTGTCGACGCTCATGATGGCGGACATCAAAGAGATCCTGATCATCACCACCCCGGAGTACAACGAGCAGTTTCGGGCGCTCCTCGGGGACGGATCTGATTTAGGCATCCGCATCGAATATGCCGTGCAGCCTTCGCCGGACGGCCTCGCCCAGGCATTCATCATCGGCGAAGAGTTCATCGGCGATCACAGTGTTGCGCTGGTCCTCGGCGACAATATCTTCCACGGCGCAGGCCTGGGGGCGTCCTTGCGTGGAAATGCTGAGATCGAGGGCGCGCGTATTTTCGCGTACCACGTCAGTAACCCCACGGCCTATGGTGTCGTCGAGTTCGATGAGTCGGGCACCGTGGTGTCGATTGAAGAGAAGCCGACGAAGCCTAAAAGTAACTACGCCGTTCCTGGTCTCTACTTCTACGATAATTCCGTTGTCGCCATCGCCAAGACGATCGAACCGAGCGCCCGCGGAGAGCTGGAAATCAGCACCATCAATGAGCACTACCTCAAACAGGGCAAATTGCAGGTGCAGGTGCTCGACCGGGGCACCGCCTGGCTCGATACCGGAACTTTCGAGTCCATGATGCAGGCATCAGAGTATGTGCGCGTCATCGAAGACCGCCAGGGGTTCAAGATCGGCTGCATCGAGGAGATTGCCTGGCGGGCCGGTTGGATCAGCGACGCCCAGTTGGCCGAGCTGGCAGCCCCGCTGGTGAAGAGCGGGTATGGCACGTATCTCCAGGCCATTGTGCAGGCGGATTAAGACGGTGTGATCGCCGCTACCCGCGGGTAGCCCACCAGGATCGAATCGACAGGGTTCCTCGCAGTACCCACCGCACGGGCGCGAGATACCACGACCGGTACTTACGGGAAAGGAAAAGGTAAGCGCTGTCGTGGTGCGCCGCGATCATACGCAACGAATCCGTGCTGGTGGAGTGAGCGCCGGTGTGCGTCACGATTGCGTCGGGAACGTACAAGTTCTGCCATCCTGCCTGACCAAGCCGATAGCCGAGGTCAACGTCTTCGAAGTACATGAAGAAGGCCTGGTCGAAACCACCAATGTCGTCGAAGGCAGAGCGGCGAATGAGAAGGCACGCCCCGGAGAGCCATCCCACTGGCCGTATTTCGGTGCCGGTCGCGTTCTCAGAGCGGTACGACCGAGTCCAGGGGTTGGACGGCCAGATTCGCGAGAAGATCGCATGCCCGACCCCGGTTCGTAACGACGGGATGCGGCGGGCCGAGGGATATGTCGTTCCATCCGAATTCAGTACCCGTGGCCCGATCGCAGCGGCCTGCGGATTGGCCCGCATGACCTCTTCCAGGGTGCTGATGGCTCCGGGGTGCACAAGTACATCCGGATTGGAAACCAGTACGAACTCGTACGACAGTGGCACCGACCGCACGGCCGCGTTGATGGCACCGCCGTATCCGAGATTCCTACCCAGTGACAGCACTGTCGCGCCGAATTCGGCGGCGATTGCACGGCATTCGTCGATGTCAGCCGAAAGATTGTCGGCAATGGTCACGGGCGGTGGGCTCGGCTCGCTGACAATAACCGAATTCAGAAATGGGCCTAGGGCGGCGCTGGAATTGTAGGTGACGGTCACAACAGCAGTGCGAACTGCCGGTGAGAGTGGGTTGCCGTGCATTCGTACCATCATACGAGAACGCCGACAGAGGGGCTGCCAGTAGACGGGAGTCGCTGGCCGGGCAATGTATCCTTAGTGAACCCTGCGCCCGGTGGGGCCAAACGTCATTCAGGATGGATCTGTGGCTGTATCAAGCGAGTTCAAGCGGTCACGTGAGCTGTTCATCAACCTCACGCAGAGGGAACTCAAGGGAAAATACAAGCGCACGGTGCTGGGGCAGCTCTGGTCATTGGCCAATCCCCTGGCGCTCATGCTCGTTTACACCTTCGTTTTCTTCTTTATATTTCGCATCGCCCCACCCGTTGGTTCGCCCAGCGGTCTGGACGCCTTCCCGCTATGGCTGTTGTGTGGGCTGTTGCCGTGGATCTTCTTCTCTAACGTCGTGCAACAGGGGATGGGCGTGCTTCTGGCCAACGAAGGCCTGATCAAGAAGGTTTACTTTCCCCGCAACGTGCTCATCTTCTCCAGTGCGGCGTCCCTGGCGGTGAACTGGGGGATCGAAATGATGGTGCTTATCGTCGCTCTGGTCATCGCCGGCGCGTACGGCGTCATTCTCTGGCTTCCCGTCATCGTCTTCTTCATGTTCTTGCTCGCGGTGTTTGCTGTTGGTATTGCGCTCATGCTGTCGATCGCAAACGTTCACTTTCGGGACACGCAGTATTTTGTCGGAATCATTCTTCAGCTCGGCATGTACCTCACCCCGGTGATCTACCCGATCTCGTTGGTTCAGGCGCAGTCCGATCGTTTCGGGAGTCTGTTTGGCGTGTTCTCCTTGGTCGACCTGTACCGGCTCAATCCGATGGAGCGCTTCCTGAGCGCATTCCGTAGTCTTTTGTACGACAACACGTGGCCGGCTCTGGGCGATACCGTCGCCTGCGTGCTCATCTCGGCAGTTGTGTTCGCCTTGGGCTGGGTGGTTTTTCGCCGTAACGAGAGAAAGCTAGCTGAAATCCTGTGACCGAAGTAGCAGTGCACATCGATGACGTTTCGAAGAAATTCCGTTTGTACAAGGAGCGCAACCAGTCCCTGAAGTCAGCGATTATGCGCGGCCGCAAGTCTGTTCACGAAGACTTCTGGGCGTTGAACGATATCTCCTTCGACATCAACACGGGTGAAACCTTTGGACTCGTCGGGGACAACGGGTCGGGCAAATCAACACTTCTCAAGTGCATGGCGCAAATTCTTTACCCCGATAAGGGCAGCATCACCATGAAGGGGCGCGTTGCCGCTCTTCTCGAGGTAGGTTCGGGATTCCATCCCGAGCTCTCTGGGCGTGAGAACATTTTTCTCAACGGATCGATTCTGGGCATGGCCAAGCAGGAGATCGTGAAGAAGTTCGACTCGATCGTTGATTTCTCCGGCGTCAGCGAATTCATCGATCAGCCCGTCAAGAACTACTCGTCGGGAATGTACGTGCGGCTGGGCTTCTCGGTGGCGATCCACGTCGACCCCGACATCCTCCTCGTCGATGAAGTGCTCGCGGTCGGCGACGAAACATTTCAGCAGAAATGTGCCGATAAGTTTGTGGAATTCCGTCGGGAAGGCAAGACTGTAATCATCGTCAGTCACGCACTGGGCACGATGATGACGATGTGTGACCGACTAGCGTGGTTGAGCCATGGGGAGCTCCAAACAGTTGGGAATCCCGAAAGCGTTGTCGCTAAGTATCGCGGTGTCGCCAAGTAGAGAACGACCAGCTGCGCTCAAGCGCACTGACATTTATGACAAGACCCAAAGGTTTCACATGATCAGCGTCACCGCTCGACCGTCAAAAGCTCGCCGCAAACCTCTCCTCGTGTGGGCGCTGGCGGTTGCTTTGGTCTCCTCCTTCCTCGTGGTGGCGGCGCCGGCCGCCCCTCCGGCCCAGGCGTTGTCGGGTTCGGAGTTTGATCCAGGCAATATCATCAGCGATGCAAATTTCTTCACTCGCAGTGCGATGACAGAAAATGAAATTCAGGGTTTCCTTGACGCCACGGTCGGAACGTGTCTCAATACGAACTGCATGAACGTCTTTCAGATGGCCACGTTCACCCGCGCCGCTAAGGAAGATTGTCGGCAGTACGTGGGGGCAGCGGTCGAGCGCGTTTCACGAATCATCTTCAAGGTGCAAGAGGCGTGCGGCATCAGCGCCAAGGTCATACTCATCACCCTGCAGAAGGAACAGGGGCTGCTAACGAGCAAGCAGCCGTCGGCAGGTGTCCTCCGGAAGGCCATGGGAATGGGCTGCCCGGATACGTCTGTCTGTGATTCCGCTTACTACGGTGTTTACAATCAGATATACAGCGCCGCGCTGCAGCTGACCAGGTACACCAAAGGTTCATTCACCTACTTCCCAGTCGGTCGCCCGTCTCAAATCAAGTGGCACCCAGAGAGCAGCAGATGCGGAGCAGGCACTGTTACCGTAGCCAACCGAGCGACGGCCGCACTTTATTACTACACGCCGTACCAGCCCAACGCGGCTGCGCTTGCCAACCTAGGCGGCAGCGGCGACACGTGTTCCTCGTATGGAAACCGCAACTTCTGGGTTTACTACAACAATTGGTTTGGTTCTACGCAGGCCAGCCCCGCACCACTGGGCGCCTTTGAATCCATCAGCGCAACCGCCGGGCGAATAAACCTCAAGGGCTGGGCCTTCGACTACGACACCCAAGACTCGATCGCTATCCACGCTTACAGTGGGTCAGCGTTTGTCGGCGGATGGGTCGCGAACGGGTCGCGAGCGGATGTCCAGGCCGCCTACCCGTCGCGCGGCCTGCTGACCGGTTTCAGCGAAACCTTTGCCGTGAACCCCGGGTCGCGACAGATCTGCCTCCACGCCATAAATAATGGCGCGGGTAGCAATACGGCGTTGGGGTGCAAGACCGTAACGGTGCCCTCGACCGCTCCGCTGGGCTGGTTTGATTCCGCCACGGCAACCTCGAGTGGCGTCGCCGTGAGCGGCTGGGCTCTGGACCCCACGACGGCGGCATCCAGCAGCGTTCACGTCTACGTTGACGGGGCTTTCTCGGCGGGCTTCTCGGCCAGTAACATTCGTTCCGATGTCGGCAGCAAGTACCCAGCCCTCGGATCCCGGCACGGGTTCTCGTCGACCATCGCATTGAATGCCGGCAGGCACTCGGTCTGTGCCTACGCACTGAACGTTGCGGGCTCGCAATCCACCAGTCTTGGGTGCAAAACGGTCACTGTTGCGGCCGCGGCCGCGGCCGTCCCACGAGGGAATCTGGAGTCCGTCACGGCCACGCTGACCGGAGCGAATCTGGCTGGGTGGGCCTTCGACGCCTCCACTACCGCGTCAACGGACGTGCATGTATACGCTGACGGCCGCTTCGTTTCTGGTTTCTCGGCCAACGGAACTCGCACAGATGTGCAGCGGGCGTTCCCCAGCCAGGGGAGCCGGCACGGTTTCACCCAGGCGATCTCGCTGAGCGCTGGTAGGCATTCAGTCTGTGCCTTTGCGTTGACCGCATCAGGTTCGTCGTCAGCGGCGTTGGGTTGCAGATCAATCACGGTAGCGTCGTCGGCCCCGCGCGGATACCTCGACTCTGTGCAGGGGGTAAGCGGCGGCGCACAGGTTCGCGGCTGGGCTCTCGACCCGACGACCGCAGCGTCGACCGCAGTGCATGTCTATGTGGACGGTCAATTCAGCTCGGGCTTTTCCGCCAGCGTTGAGCGCAGCGACCTTCTCAGTGTGTACCCGGACCTCGGTGCCCGGCACGGATTCGATTCCCTGGTGTCGTTGACGCCAGGATCGCACCGCGTCTGCGTGTTCGGACTGAACGCGACCGGTAGCGCTTCGGTCGATCTCGGCTGTTCGACGGTCACGACGACGTAGGGTCGCACGGAGGGTCCGGTGACGGATCCCTGATCGGATGGGTAAAGGGCAAATGCGGGCTGAGTAACTCAGCCCGCATTCTGCTTTCGCAGCGCTCTTTTAGGTGCGTGCTCGTTTAGGTGCGTTCAATGTCGCGCATCTGCAGCGCCGCCCCGGGGTTTCGCCCGCGACCGACAACACGACCGAGTGGTCCGAGAACGCGTGCAACGCTGAGTGACAGACGATATTTCTGACTGTTCTTGATCTCGGTGAGTTCGTGCAGGTAGAGCGCCGTGCGCTGCAGCAGGTCGTCGGTCACGATGGTCATCGTTCTGACGGCCGAGTGGCGTCGACGCAGACGGTCCTGGTCGATCGGCGCGTCAAGGGTGGCGAGTACCTGGCCCCAAAAGTCCCTGTTGTAGTCAGCCAGGGTGCGTAACGCTGGGGCGCTCGACGTGACCAGCGGTTCGGCGTCGTAGGCCGTTTGAACGCGAGCAGTCAATTCGGAGAAGAGACTGAAAAAGCTCACGTTCTCTTCGAGAGCCAGTGCGGTGGTGACCTCTCGAGCCACCGCTGTATCGAAGACGACGATGCGCTTATTGAGCTGCGCAGCCTCGGGAACGGGTAATCCGAATCCTTCGTACGCCGAAGGGAAGAGCACCACACGCGCTCGCGAGTAGACGGTCCCCACCTCGGCATCGGTGAGGGTGCCCCCCGGCAGAGCGTGCATCATGGGGAATTCTCGTGCGATATCCGGGCTTCCGAGAATGACAATGGGCAATGCACTACTGCGCAGCGCCTCCAGGGCAGACCGAACTTGCTTGTGCGGAAATGCATTCCCGATGACGAGAACGTAGTTGCCGCGAGCGATGACTTCAGCACAGGCCGGGGTGATTGCCGCAGAGAAATGGTTGACTTCCGTGACATCCGCTGGCAAGCCGGAGCCCTGGTGCAGAACGGCCGTTCGAGAACGCAAGGTCTGCAGATCGGGAAAGAAATCCATGGCGTCATCGAGCGTGGCCTCGCTGATCGCGACGACACTGTCGGCATAGGCCAGTGCCGCATGCACGATTTCGGGCTTGTACGGCACCATGAGCCGCAGCCCCCAGGAACGCAGTGCGATGACATCGAGGTAGGAGACCACCCACTTTGCGCAGAACCGGTTGAGCGACGTTATCTGCCCCAAAGAGGTGACCGGCGCTATCGCGACGCCGACATCGAAGACCTCATCGATATCTCCGTAGGGGATCACTCGCAGATCCGACGAATGTAGGTCGAAAAAGTCGATGACGTCCTGGGGAGCAGCCACGGTCACTGCTATCGAACCAGGGTCGACGTTTTCCTTGACAAACTGCAGAAAACTCAGAGCATTCTTCGTGGATCCGTCGAAGGCTAGTGAGAGGTGGTGCAGGTCGATCAAGACCTTCTTGCCCGGACCATCCGGGTGCGCAATGATGTCCGCGAAGCGGTCGAGCACCGAGTACTCGTTCTTGATGAAGTTACTCACGGCGGCCGGATAAAACGGGTACCGGGCGTGCAGAATCTTGGAGTTCTCTGCCTCGAGCATCGCACGCTGTTCAGTACCAAAGCTCGTGCTTCCGACGTGGTAAACCAACGCATGGTTCGCGATGAGTGACGAATAGCCGAGGGCGTTGAGGCGCAGGCAGAAATCGTTCTCCTCGTTGTAGCCCATTCCGAATACCTCGTCAAAGAGGCCATTGTTGGCGACCAGGGAGCGACGGATCAGGAAACAGAATCCGATTGCGACCGGTGTTATGTAGTAGCGGGGAAGACTCGGCGAGATGGCATCAAACACACGTGCTGTGCGGGCCTCGTCGCGGTCCGCAAAACGGTCGCGCTGGTAGAAGGGCAGGGTCGCGATGGTGGCATCGTTGCTTCGCGGGCAGACGACCGCGTGGCGTTCGGAAAGGTTGAGCACCCGGCGCATTTCATCGAGCGAGCCTGGCGTGATGCGGGTGTCGCTGTTGAGCAGCAGAAGGTCGTTGCTCGTGCGATCGAGCTCGAAGGCAGCACGATTGCAGGTGCGGACAAAACCGAGATTCGAAGGATTGCGCTCGTATCGAAAGTTGGGCAGCCCGAAGATCATGCCCAGCAGGCCAGCCTCAATCACATCGGCGTCGGGCCCACAGTCATTGACGATCAGAACGTCGTAACTGTCGGCAGGTGCGTGTTCGATGAGAGCGGCAATGCAGCTGCGCAGGGATGCCCAATCTCCGTAGACCGGGACCACAATCGTGACGCGATTTAGATTCTTGTCCGCAGCGGGAGCCTGTGTCGAGGCGGAAGTCGCGGTGTCTTGTTCCTGAGGAGCGGGCATCCACTCAGCCTACCGGCGGGATCAATGAGGTCGGAAAGCTAAGGTTGTTCAGTGAGAGTTCTCTTGTTGTCGCATAGTTCCGCCGTCGAAAATCTGGGCGGCGCGGAATTGTCAATGTTGCAGATGATCGACAACTGGAGAATCTACGACCCGTCGGTAGAAATCATGGTCGTATCGCGCACCCCTGTGGGTCTTCTGCAGCCCGAACTCGAGCGGCGCGCCGTTCCGTGGCTGAACCTGGAATTTGGATCGTGGGTACTCCCGAAGCTGATCGTTGCGCCGGAGGATGTGTACCGAACCGCGCGTCACGACTTTTTGGCCACGAAGGCATTGGTGCGGTTGATTCAGGAGCTGGCACCGGACATCGTTGCAACCAACACGATCGTGGCTCCCTGGGCAGCGCTCGCGGCGAAAATGGTGGGCGTTCCGCACATTTGGTTCCCCAGCGAATACGGCGACGATCACGAGTTTGCGATCGGAGTCGACCACACCTTTGAAGACTTGGGAGCGCTGTCCGACCTCGTCGTCGCGAACTCGGGGGCGCTGAAATCGTACCTGTCGCGCTGGATTCCGGAAGAAAAGATGGCCGTCTTGTATCCCGCACTGGACTTTTCTGACATTGCAGATCGCGTGAAGGGGAACGCAGAGTGGGTAAATCCCTTCTCGGACGAACCCGAGACCCTCCGCGTGGTTTGTGTTGGCAGAATTGCGCCGTCAAAAGGGCAGGCGCGGCTGGTGCGCGCCGTGTCCGCGCTCCTAGAGCGCAACGTTCGCGTTGAGGTGGCATTGGTAGGGAGCGGCAGGGACGGTGACCTTGCCAGCATCCGTTCGCTGATTGAGGAGCTGGGCGTGGGCGACAGGATCACCCTCACCGGCGAGGACGCAAATCCCTTTCCGTATATTGCCGCAGCCGACGTCGGCGTCGTTGTCTCGGTCAGTGAAGGGTTCGGGCGCGTCACCGTTGAGTACCTCGCGACCGGAAAGCCGGTCGTCGCAGCGCGGGTCGGAGCGACACCGGAACTGGTCGCAGACGGTCGCACCGGGCTTCTCTACGACCCCACTGACGAATCAGCGCTGGAACGGGCGCTGCTTACCTATCATCAAGACCCGACGTTGTTGGCAGCCCACGGCGCGGCCACCCGGGCAGCGGCTGCTGAGATTGTGAACCGCAACACCCTGCCCGCGATCGTGCGGCAGATCGAGAGCTGCATTGTGGCCGGGTCTGCTCCCATCGAACGGATGCCCCACCTGGTCCTGTCGTGGATGACCCTGCCGGCTGCCGCGCAACAGATGTTTCGTGACGTCGGAGCGTCGATCGATCCGCACGACTCGATTACCTGGACTGTAGGAAACACACTGGCTCGGCCGCTACGCGTTGGCCGTCGAACGGCTGCGCGCTTGGCTCGGCGCCTAGTGCCACGCAGCATTCGGAACGGATGGCACTCATGAAGGTATTTATTCTCTCGCACAGCTCGGCGGTTGAAAATCTCGGTGGCGCCGAGCTGTCGTTGCTGCACCTGATCGACGCCTGGGCGAAAGATGATTCCGAGGTGACATTCTCGGTCGCGGCGCGCGGCCCGGTGGGACTGTTGCAGCCTGAATTGGCGGCTCGCGATGTGACCACCCACACCCTGGATTTCGATGCCTGGGTGCTCCCGCTCGTGCGCACAGACCCCGCCGACATTCTCGACACAGACCGTCGAAACTCCGAAGCCGTCTTGGCCATCGTTGGGCTCCTGCGCCTCGAAACCCCCGACGTCGTCATTACGAACACGATTATTTCGCCGTGGGCAGCACTTGCTGCGCGGTATCTCGGCATTCCCCACGTGTGGTTCGTGCATGAGTTTGGCGATCTGGACCACGGCCTGCAGTTTGAGATATCGCGCGCATCCACTTTTGAAGATATCGGTATTCTCTCCGATCTGGTCGTCGCCAACTCGCGTGCCGTTCACGAGCACATAGGCCAGTGGATTCCGGCAGACAAGCTCGCGATCGCCTATCCGGTCATCGACCTGGACCGCGCCCGAGATCTGGCCGGCCAGGAACCGTTGTACCCGATCGTGCCCGACGCCGCTGCCGAGCTCACCGTCGTGATGGTCGGCCGGCTGGCGCCGTCGAAGGGCCAGTGGCGTTTGCTGGACGCCCTGGCGGAGCTGCGCGATGAGGGAACGAGCATCGCGGCAATTCTCGTTGGCGGCGATCAGGGCGTCGTCGCCGACGACGTGAAGAACCGAATCCGTGCCCTAAACCTGAGCGGCCAGGTCGTTCTGACCGGGGAGACCGACAACCCGTTCTGGTACATCGAGCGCGGAGACGTCGGAATCACCGCATCGACCAGCGAAGCATTCGGCCGAGTGACCGTCGAATACATGGCCCTGGGCAAACCGGTCATAGCCGGTCATGGCGGGGCAGGCGCCGAGCTGGTGCGCGACGGCGTCACGGGGCTGCTCTTTGATGCAGACAGCCCCGATGATCTCGTGCGCGCGCTGCGACACGCCGTTGACCATCGAAATGATCTCCCAGGAATGGGGGAGTCGGCTCGCAGATCGGTCGCCGAGATCTCCAGTGCCTACCCGCTCAACACCGTGGTCGAGCGAATTGAGCAACTCGTCGCTCGCGGTGCGGGCCCGATGGCTCGACTGCCGAACGCTCTCAACCTCTGGCTTGATTTGCCATCTGCAGTGGAAGGCACCGGACGCGCGCTCCACGACCGCAACTCGGCGGTGCTTGGCTCCGCCTCGTGGCGGCTGGGCACCTATGCGCTCGCGCCCGCGCGGCTCCTCAAACGAACTGCTCGACGATTGGTGCGACGTGCCCGACGCAAGTAGGCGATTAGCTCGTGCGGTGGGAGTCACTCACTCGTCAGAGCCGGAGGCAACCGAGAACTCGCGACTGACCCAGCCCCTGCTCGCGCTGGTCATTGCGCTGGCCTTCTTTCTGCTCTTTCCGCCGGTCGGTTTCGAAAGCCGCTACTCACTCCTTGAGCTTTCCCTCGTGATTCTGGCTGCCGTCCTGTTGATTTCTGCGCACCGTCGAGCGGTAATTCGCGTTGTCGTCGTTCCGACGGCCCTCGTGGTCTTGCTCGGGCTCATGTGTGCGTCAGCGGCATGGAGCTTCGCCTCGTGGGAGACCGCGAGGGATGCCCTCACCTTTGTCGTGCTCGCTCTGGCGGCCGTGTTCGTCGTTCAGATTGCACGTCTCAATACAATCCTGATCGGCATTGTGGCCGGTGGTCTGGTCGCACTCGGGGGCTCCCTGGCACTTATCGTGCTCGCACCCGAGCAGGCGTTCTATCACACGGGCGCCGTGCAGGGCTTCTACGGCACTCGCAATGGCTTCGGCTATGTCATTCTTGCGGCGCTCCCAGCAGCCATGGCCGTTCGTCTTGCCTTCCGCGGGGGGTTTCTGGTTAAGGCCGCCATTGTCCTGGCGCTGGCAGGAGGGGTGGTCGCGAGCGATTCCAAGACCTCAATATTTGCCATGCTGCTCGTTGGGCTGGTCTGGGTGGCCCTCGCTCTGCTCAGGCGCAGCTGGATCTATCTGGCAGTTCTGGCGGTCGGCGCCGCAATAGTTGGTGTTGCTGCCGTCGCCAACTTCGGTCGCGTTCTGGATTTTCTGGGCAAGGATCAGACCCTCAATGGTCGATCCGAGATTTGGTCTGCGGTGCTGTCGGTCGTGCCACAGAGCCCGGTGCTCGGTTTTGGTTGGTCGCGGTCGTGGCCCGCCGGCTCTCCGCACAGCGCGGCGGTGGTCGATGCACTCGGTGGCGTCACCGTTTTTCACGCTCACAATGAGGTGTTGAACTGGCTCGTGACGCTGGGCGCGGTCGGTCTCATCGTGGTTGTCGCGCTCTACACCTTCGTGCTGTGGGGGGGCATCCGCATGTACAGCCGGCCGACTGTCGATGGTGGTACCTGGATTCTCCTGGTCGGCGTCATGCTCGTTGGGCGTGGCCTCACGGATATTAGTGAGACCTCCCCCCAAGGGTGGCTCATGCTCATGCTGGCGGCCTGCGCCGCGGCGAAGTACTGGTCGGCGAGGTCCGCGAATCCAACGTCACGCCTGGTCCTCCTCAGTTGGCATCAGCGCCAGCGCGCACCGCGACTCAACAAAGAACAAGAAATGGTAAATTCAGAGTGATGATAAACCGCACAGAGACCGTTGTCGTAGTTGGCCAAGGATACGTAGGGCTCCCCGTTGCAATGCGCGCCGTCGAGCAGGGGTACCGGGTCGTTGGGGTCGACGTCGACACTCGACGAGTCGACAGCCTCAAGGCGGGGGTCTCCTTCGTTGATGACATCTCTGCCGAACAGCTCAAGGCGGCGCTCGAATCCGGCGCGTATCTGCCGACCACAGATTATGCGGATGCGGCCCAATTCGATGTCGCAGTCATCACGGTTCCGACGCCTCTGCGCGAGAGCCTTCCCGACCTCACGTTCATTGAAGACTCCGCAGCCTCCCTCGCTCTGCTTCTCAAGAAGGGAGCCGTCGTTGTTCTGGAATCGACGACATACCCGGGGACAACGGAGGAACTCTTGGTTCCCATCCTGGAGAAGGGGTCGGGGCTCCTCGCCGGCGTGGACTTTCACGTTGGCTACAGCCCGGAGCGCATCGACCCGGGCAACAAGACGTGGGGCTTTGTCGAGACGCCCAAGGTCGTGTCGGGTATCACCCCGGCGTCCCTAGTCGCGGTTCAGGCGTTCTACGACAGCCTGGTGAATCAGACCGTCCCGGTGAGCACCCCCAAGGAAGCGGAGCTCACCAAGCTGCTCGAGAACACTTTCCGACACGTCAACATCGCGCTCGTGAACGAGCTCGCCATTTACGCTCACCAGCTGGGCGTCAACGTGTGGGAGTCGATCGAGGCTGCCAGCACGAAGCCGTTCGGTTACATGAAGTTCACGCCAGGTCCAGGCGTTGGCGGTCACTGCCTGCCGGTCGACCCGAGCTATCTGTCGTGGCAGGTGCGGCGCAAACTGGGTCAGAACTTTCGCTTCGTCGAACTCGCCAACGATATCAACGACCACATGCCCGACTACGTCGTGCAGCGCCTCATGCTCATGCTCAACAAGCTCGGTAAGTCGGTCAATGGGTCGCGAATTGTTCTCGTTGGCCTGTCCTACAAGAAGAACACAGGCGACATTCGCGAATCGCCGTCGCTGCGCCTGATCGAGATTCTGACCGAATACGGTGCAACGGTTGTGGGCATTGACGAACACGTTGAGGCACACCGTTGGCCGTCCGGCGTGGAAAAGGGCTCGCTCGATGCAGCCACCCTCGATGGTGCGGACGTGATTGTCATGGTCACCGATCACGACGACTTCGACTTCGACTTGCTCCGCAACACCACAACGGGCATCCTCGACACCAAGAACAAACTCTCCGGAGAGCATGTCGAACGGCTCTAGGGCGTTTTCGGCAAATCACGGCGGGGACCAATCGTGAAGTCGTTGCTTCCGACACTCGTGAATGCGGCATCCGTTTTGGCGGTGCAGGTCTTCGCTCTGGTGACCTTGGCCCCAGCGTCCTTTGGGCTGTTCTCCATTCTGTACCTGCTCTTCGCCCTCGGATCGTCGTTGTCGCTGTCGCTGATCAGCGAAGCGTGGTTGCGGGCCGACTTGCGTGGCGGGGGACGCGCGGAGTGGGCGGAGTACTCTTCGGCCAGTCTTTATTTGGCGGGGGCGGCCGGAGCTGTCACCTTGACCCTTTCCCTCCTAGTCGAGCCGCTGCGTTCGGTGGCGTGGCTGGGGGCATTGGCCGTGGCAGCGGCCGTCTACCGCAGCTCGGCACGGTACTATTCGGTGCGTATGGGCGAGGTGGGCGGCATCCTCGCGGGAGACGCGGCCGGCCTCATTCTGGCAGTGTTGGCCTGGGTCGCTCTCTACATCGCGGGCGTTCGCGAGCTATGGATGATGACCGCAGTTTGGGCGGTTTCTGCGCTGGCTGCCGCGGTG
Organism: Cryobacterium sp. Hh38; assembly: GCF_004403235.1. Taxonomy (NCBI): domain Bacteria; kingdom Bacillati; phylum Actinomycetota; class Actinomycetes; order Micrococcales; family Microbacteriaceae; genus Cryobacterium; species Cryobacterium sp. Hh38. Next base: position 38,529 of record NZ_SOHD01000037.1, read on the forward strand.
TTGTCGAAGCGTCCGAATCTCCTCAAGCCAAAGTCACTGCCGGAGTGGCGTCGCCGACATGTCAAGGAGATCCGCCCACTTCTGCGGGACTCGCTGCTGATGGACGCGGGTTCCATCGGGACCCCATATCTACTGGCTCCGGCACTCGGTCTTGCGAACTTCGGCGTCTATCGGGCGATCTCGAATGTTGCCGCGCCCGTTCGTCTGGTATTGAACCCGATTCGGCCGCAACTCGCCGCGGCACCCATCGAGAGTCAGAGATCCTCACGGCGAGTTACCGTGGTGATCGCCGGAAGCCTCCTCTTCGGGGGCGCTGCGTACCTGGGGCTCCTGCTCGTGGGTGTGCTCCCCGTGGACCTCGGCTCACTCAGCGCAATCATCGACTTCGCTCTGCCGGCATCGGTGTTCGTGGCCGCAAACTTTTTGGGACACTACTTCTACATAGTCGCCCGGTCGCACGCAAATGCTCGACGCTTGCTGGCTGGTCGAATCGTGCAGACGCTGCTCGCGATTGTGGTCCCGATCGCTGGCGTGATGGTTGGTGGCCTGACCGGGGCAATCTGGGGCTACGCAGGCTGTACTGCGGTGTCCGCTGTGGTTTGGATGGCGCTAGTCTTGCGGCCAACTCAGGGCGATGCCCTCAAGTCAGGTTGAGAGCTGTGCGCCAGGTCGGCGCCCAAGCCGCAAAACTGTAGTCCTCCGTGACTGTCGCTAAACCGGCGTTGCCGCGGCGGGCGCGTCGCTCAGGCGATTCCTGCACAAGTGTTTCCATGGCGGAGACCCAGTCGTCGGACGACGAGGCTGCCAAGCCGTCGCTACGCCGTAAAACGTCCGTGTTTGCGCCCACCGGGCTGCCAATCATCGGGAGTGCTGTGGCACCGTACTGAAGGAGCTTATAGGCGCACTTGCCGCGTGTCCAGGGTGTGTCATCGAGCGGCATGATGCCGAAGTCGGCCCGCGCCAGCTCGATAGGGACGTTAGCAGGGTGCCACTCGACTCTGTCCACGATTGACTCCAACTCGCCGAGAGGCGCAATGCCAGCGCTGATGACGGTGAGCCTTAGCCCCGTGGACTCATTGAGCGCCAAAAGTGGCTGGGCTACCGGGTTGAGATATATCTCGGTACTCGGAGAACCCAACCAGACTGCTCTGGGAAGATCTACCCGTTCGAAATCCAGCTTGGGCACGTACTCGCTGGGATTGACGCAACTCGGCACGACCACGACGGAGGAATTCAGTTCTGCCGCTGCTGCGGCGAGATACTCGTTCCCTGCTATCACGACGTCTGCCGCGGCGACCGATCGCGCCCAAACTTCGCGCTTGGACCAAGGGGTCGTCAAACCCCGTTTCGGTGAATGGAAGAGAGCATCATCGAAGTCGTAGACGCCATGTGACGCCTGTCGGAGAAGTCGCGATTCAACACCGCCATTGCTGAAGGGGCTCGCCTGACGAGACAGGAGAAGGGTCTCATCTCGTATTTTGCCCTTGAGGGTCCTGAGTCGAGATTCGGCGGCCAGAACACGCAACGGTGATTGAACCACAACTTTGGTTGAGTTCGAAGCCTCATTTAAATACGTCTCGTGGATTGCCTCAAGTCCCGTCCAATCAAGCCAGTCGAAAACTCTGACTCGAGCGCTGCCCGCTCTTGGGCCATAGGCCGTGACTGTGCGGATGCTGGCCGGATTAGTTACGGTCATGAGAGCAGGCTGTCCACTTCTAGACGAGGTCGCGCTGAACTTGAGTGGCAGAAATTTTGGGGTGTCGGAGCCACCGCCTTCGAAGGACTTGAGTAACGGGTCGCTCAAAGAGGAGAAAGCAACAAACTCCGGCGACCACGCACAGGACGACCGACAATGTTGCAACGGCGACGAGGATAACGTACCCATCCCACATTCGGGGAACAATAACAGCGGCGATAGCTGCAAGAACGTACTGATGTCCGAGGTACATGGAATATGAACTGTCTCCTATGCGCTTGAGGATTCTCGGTAGTGGCAGCCTTCCAAGGCTGCGTTCAAGTGAGACTGCTCCAATAACAATTGCGGCAGCAGGCACCCCAAACACTAAGAATCTCAATTCTCCAAAATCTCCATCGAATAGGTCGAGCTGTGCTGTAATCAACAGCGCTAACACGCCGCCCACGATCACCGCCGTCGATTTCCACCTACTGATCTGAAATCCTTTCCGAAACGCCAATCCGATTAGGCAACCAAAGAGGAACTCAAACGTAAGTGGATTCGTAATGACCATGGCCCAGGCCGCGTCAATGTCCCAGATTTGTCCAGAGATAAAACCTGCCGAGAAAAGTGTAGCGAGGGCGGGTAGACACCAGTTTCGGGGGAGCATCAGGAGGACTGCAAAGAGAAGGTAGAAAAAAGCCTCAAAGGCCAGGGTCCATCCCACACCGACAACCATCCCAATCTCTCCGACGTTGTTACGTGAGAACAGAAATAAGTAGGATGAAATCGCTTGCGTTAGCGAAAAGCGCAATTGTCCGTAGAGACTAGGAAAGAATAGTAGGATTGCTATCGTTAGCGTAGTGAACAGATAATACGTCGGTGCGATGCGAACGAAGCGATTCTTTAGAAATGCGAGGCCGGCACCCTTGGTTTCGAACAGATTGAAAGAAACGTACATCATTATAAAGCCGCTGATCACGAAGAATAGGTCGACGCCTGCGGCGCCGAGCTTCGAAATTGACTCAGCCTGCGCAGGCGAGCTGGCCAGCATGTGTTGTACATGGTAAATTACGACGGCAAGCGCGGCAATCGCCCTCAGAATTGTGATCGAATTTAGAATTGCCGTACCTGCTTCTCGGGCTACGTTAATGGTGACCGGATGTCCGTGACAGTCGGTTCTTGATCGTCGGCACTATTCGAATTGACGAATGTCTCCAGCCAGATCTTATCTGACAGCATGGCCCGTCGCCCACGTGGTTAGTCGAGTGTCTCGCGCAACTAGTTCGCGGACCGCTGACAAATATGATCGAGTCCCTCCAAGTGTATCCACCGGGCTGTGCATGAGTCCTGCGTCCGAGTCGCTTGCCAGTGCGCGACCTGACAATCTCCTCGCACTCGCACTCGCACTCGCACTCGCACTCGCACTCGCACTCGCACTCGCACTCGCACTCGCACTCGCACTCGCACTCGTGCTGCGGACCCACGCCAGAGAGAAGACGGGACCTCGTCCGTTGTGAATCTTGAAAATTGTAAGGGGCTCCGTGGCAGATGGCCATTGAGGCAACGTCTGCACCGCAATTTTTGACGACCTGTGAAGGTATTGTTGAAGGTCAGTACAGATAATACATAGGAGCATTTCGTGGAAAAATCAGAGTTCATCAGTCTCGTTGAGGAGACCTTGGAAGTCGGTTCGGGAACCATCTCCCTGTCTGATCGGCTTGCGGAGATCGATTGGGATTCTCTGGCCAACATCAGTTTTATCGCGGCCCTTGACATGAGCCACAGTGCGGTCGTGGATGCCGAAACGCTTGCTCGTTGTGAAACGGTTCAGGACCTTTTTGAACTCGCCGAGTCAGCGATCAAAGGAAAGTAGTCATCCCCGATTTCCTGCAGCTTGAGGGCAAGACCCTCCTGGTCACCGGTGCGTCGAGCGGAATCGGACGCGCAGTTGCAGTCGAAGCCAGTAAGTATGGGGCTCGCGTAGCGCTCCTCGCCAGGAACGTTTCTAAGCTCGAGGAAACTCGCGCGTTGATGGCTGGTGACGGCCACATGACGCTTTCGTGCGACCTGACCCTATTGAACGGAATTGGAGGTGCTGTGCGCACGGTTTCGACGCAACTCGGGGGACTCGACGGGGTTGTTCACGCCGCCGGAATGCACCAGGCGGCTCCGCTTCGCATTGTGGAACCGTCGGATTACCATGAACTTTTCGATCTGAACGTCGGTTCCGCGCTCATGGTGGCCAAGGCCTTTCGTCACAAGCAAGTGCGGCGGCCAAATGCCTCACTAGTCTTCTTGTCCTCGGCAGTCGGAGTCGTCGGTCAGCCGGGAGTGAGCCTCTACTCCGCGAGCAAGGGAGCAATATTGGCTCTCACCAAGTCGCTCGCCCTCGAGCTCGTACGCGACGGTATACGAGTGAATTGTGTCAGTCCGGGTGTCGTTCAAACTGCAATGACGCAGTCCTTGGCAGAAACGATTGGCAGTCAAAGCTTTGAGACAGTGAAGGCAGCCCATCCGCTCGGCCTCGGCCTGCCGGAGGACGTTGCTGCTGCGGTGCTCTACTTGCTCTCTCCGGCGTCGCAGTGGGTCACAGGAACGTCCCTGACTGTTGACGGGGGATACACAGCGCAATGAGCAGGCTGGTCATAATTGGTGCGGGTGGATTCGGACGCGAGGTTTTCGCCTGGCAACGGTCATCACCCCGCTTTCTTCAACGTGAAAAAATCGACAGCGTCGTCTACGTCGACGATCGAGATGATCTGAGTGGGCTGCCAGCGCCAATTGTGGGAAGTATAGAAGATTACATACCGTCGGAATTCGATAAGCTCATCTGTGCGATTGGATCGCCGAAGTTGCGGCGCCAAGTTGTTGAGAAAATCGAGGCGCGTTCAGGAGTATTCGCCCAGTTTGTTCATGACACAGCTGTCGTGGGACTGAACGTTGTGGCAGGCAGCGGTTTGGTGGTGTGCCCTAACGTCGTTATTTCGTCAGACATAGTCATCGGCGTTCACTCGCACATAAATGCTAATTGCACAATTGGTCACGATGTTGTTATCGAGGACTTCGTCACTCTGAGTTCTTCGTGCAATTTGACCGGGGGTGTCGTCCTGGAAAGAGAGGCCTTTCTCGGTACGGCGGTAACCGTCATACCAGGGAAGAGGGTTGGGGCAGGCGCCCTCGTTGGAGCGGGGAGCGTAGTCCTCCGAAACGTGCCACCCGGAGTCACAAGTTTTGGAAATCCGAGTAAGTCTTATGGATCGAGGAATGTGTGAGCGCTCATTTGCGTGGAATCGAATATTATCTTCCGTCAAAGGTCGTAACCAATGCGGAAATTGACGCTGAATTTCCTGATTGGAAAATCGATAGAGTTGCGGCAAAGACCGGGATAATGACCCGGCACGTTGCCGGGCCTGAGGAATTCACGTCGACTCTTGCCGTTAACGCCGCCAGGAATCTTTTTACGTCTCAAGGAGTAGATCCGAAATCCATCGATTACCTGATTCTCTGCACCCAGACCCCTGACTTTTTCCTGCCTACGACGGCGTGTCTCGTTCAAGATTCGCTGGGTCTCCGCACAGAAATCGGAGCCGTTGACGTGAATCTTGGGTGCTCGGGTTACATCTATTCGCTGGGAATGGCCAAAGGCCTAATCGAATCAAACCAAGTCAAGAATGCTCTCGTCATCACCGCAGAAACTCACAGTAAGCTCGCGAATCCTACGGATAAGAGCACTCGTCCAATCTTCGGGGATGCAGCGACAGCCACTCTTGTCGGTGGAGATATGCCGTCCTCGCGGCTAACTGGCTTCACCTACGGGAGCGACGGTCTCGGCGGTCCTAGCTTGGTGATCCCAAATGGAAGCTTGAGGCGGGGCGACCAGTACTCTCCTCGTTCGAACGCCGCGACTCGCGGACTAGAGACCAACGGATACGACATGTACATGGACGGGATGGAGATCTTTAATTTCACCCTTCGTGTCGTACCTGATTGTGTTGCACAAATTCTTGACCGGACTGGTTTGACGCTCGACCAGATCGACTATTTCGTTTTTCATCAGGCGAATGGCTATCTGATTGAGCATCTGCGAAAGAAGTTGGGGATTGATGAGTCGAAGTTCGCGGTTGAGCTCTCTGACGTGGGCAACACGGGGTCCTCAACGATCCCCATAGCCCTCGCTCGAGCACAGAGCGAAGGCAAGATTAGAGAGGGCAGCAGAATTATGATTCTAGGCTTTGGCGTCGGGTTGTCGTGGGGAGGTGCTGTCATTGAGTGGAGTTAACATTACGACCAAGGCCGGCATCGCCGCTGTTAGCTACTACCTTCCCGAAAAGCGACTGACAAATGCGGTGCTTACTGCCGAGTTTCCTGAATGGACGGTCGAGAAGATCGCCTCCAAAACGGGGATACGGTCACGAGGGATCGCTGGTGAGGACGAGTTTTCCTCTCATCTGGCAACGAAGGCTGCCGAAAAGCTGTTTCTTGAACACGGGGTCAATCCCGAGAGCGTCGACTATATTATCGTGTGCAGTCAGAGCCCGGACTTCTATATGCCGGCAACGGCGTGCATCGTGCACGGCAACCTCGGCCTGTCGACTCGTGTGGGGGCCAGTGATATTAGTCTTGGATGCTCGGGGTATATTTATGCGCTAGGTCTCGCGAAGGGGCTGATTGAGTCCGAGCAGGTGAAGACTGTTCTCGTCCTTACATCCGACACTTATAGCAAATTCATCAATGACAAAGACAAGTCTGTACGGACGATTTTCGGAGATGGCGCGTCGGCGACATTGGTAACAGCGTCGGGGCAAGCGGAAGAACTTTTTGCTTTTAGTTACGGTACCGACGGGTCCGGCGGAAAGAACCTGATAGTACCTGGGGGAGGCCTTCGCCCCGCTGATTTGATCGCGCCGAACGCACTTCCGGCAGCGCGCAACTTGGCTTCTAATGGGTTCGATTTATATATGGATGGGCCTGAGATATTCAACTTCACTTTAAGAGTGGTTCCCATCTCTGTGGAGAAAATCTTGGAGAAGGCATCGATGGCGCTGAAGGATGTAGATCTTTTTATTTTCCACCAGGCCAACCGTTACATGCTTGAGCACTTACGTAAGAAGCTCGGCGTCGAGGAATCGAAGTTTTATGTGAGTATGGAGAACTCAGGGAACACCGTTTCATCGACGATTCCTATCGCGCTTAGCGAAGCCAAGAAGTCGGGCGTATTAACGTCGGGAATGACCGTGATGCTTCTCGGATTCGGCGTCGGCTACTCCTGGGGCGGCATGATAGTTCGCTGGTCGAACTAGTCCGAGTTGGAAGCTCAGAATCCCGGTTTGTTGGGGATCCTAGGGGCGCGAATCCGAGTGTTGGAATGTGGAATGAGCGAAACGAGTCCAGCGGCTGCGACGGGAATCATCAGGAATGTCGATTGTAATCGCAGCCGCTCCATAGTGCCGTAGTTCCCGCTTCCAACAATGAGTGCTGCTAGCAGCACGGCCGCCGGCAGCAGCAGAACTGCTACGCGCCTATCCCCCACGGCAAAGCAGCCTATTACTGTTAAGCCCAGAACTGCGAGCCAAGCCAGCCCATCGAGCGCTAGCGGAGCAGACATTGACGGCCACTCCCACGGATACGGACCGAACATCACTCTTGGAAAGGCGACAATTAGCGCCTCCCACGCGGAGGCCACGCCGGTCACTTCAACCGTGGGCCAGCTAGTAGTGGCAGAGCCGCTGAGCGCTGTGCGAGATGTGTTGAACGTTTCAACTGTGATTCCGCCGACGATGTCATTCAGTCTCGCTCCCACAGGGCTTACGAAAACGATCAGCGCGCTGAGTGCTGTACCCAACATAAAGGACAGGTAGCGTCGCCGAACGTACGCGATGGCGATTAGGCCTGCAGCTGCTACCGCCACGGCAGCCGTCCCCCGTACAAGTAGGAGTCCCGTAATAGCCGCTATAGCGAGAGCAATGTCGACCAGGCTGACACTTCCACGAGCCAGTCCTGCGAATGCGAGGGCACAGAGACCAATGAGAAGCCAGCTAAATGACTCGCGCAAGAGGAAGGAGCTCCAGATGATTCCTGACGGAAATGCCGCGGTGAACCATGCGGTCGGTCCAATGGGGAGATTCAGCCGTGCAGCGGTCAAACCCGCAACACAAACTGTAAGAGCTGCAAACGTCGCGTTCAGGACTAGGCCGAGTTCAGGAAAGTGTCCAATTCGACTGTAAATGGCACCCAATATGAGAATCCAGCCTTCCTTACCGGCCGTTACGTTGACCTCAGGACCGTCACTCGCGAGCGCCGATGCTGCCCTGTCGTAGTACTCCGCATCTGGTGCGCCGAGTCCGACTGCGTAAAAAATGGACAACGCTGCGACAGTGTGCACGAGAAAGGAAGCAGCGGTTGGCACCAACGTCTGCGAGTAACGTCCGGCAAATAGGCTCACGCCCAGACCGACGACAATGAAAGTGCACGTCGCCAAAGCAGCCAAGAAAGTCACGTGCTTAGCCCAATTCCCTCTGTGTGGGCACGTCCTGTGGCCCAAGCGACTTGAAGAACTCAGCAAGATTTGCCCATACAAGGTTACGATCGAAATTCTTCGAGACGTGCGCCTTCGCGGCACTGCCCATCACTGACCTGGAGGTTGGGTCCAGGAGTAGTTTCTCAAGTTTGTTCGCGAGTGATCTCGAATCCCCAACCTGGGCGATCAGGCCCGTTTGACCGTCAATAACGGAATCGACGGCTCCTGTCGCGTTCGTTGTTACAGTCGGCAAGCCGGAGGCGCCCGCCTCTAGTACAACATTGGGGAAGCCTTCGCGAAGTGTCGGCAGGCACAGCACGTCCATCAGGCAATAGTACGGTATCGGATTAGAGACGTATCCTGTTGCAACGACAGGTCGGCCGGCGGCCTGCAAGCGGACAAGTATGTCCTGATCCTGACCCTCGTCGATTTCACCGACGAGCAGAATTTGATGATCGATGTTGCGTTTGGTTAAAATTTCCCGGGCGACAGCGAGGTCCGCCAGGCCTTTGTCGTGCGTTAGGCGGCCAACAAAGCCCACTACAGGGATGTCTGAGATGATGCCGAGTTGTGTGGCGAGACTCGCGACTCGCTCATGGGAGATTTTCGTTGGCGAGAATGCTGCTAAATCTACTCCGTTGGAGCTTCCGTGACCGAGCACGCGAACCTTCCCAGGGGCCACGAGTCCAAGGGATATGACGCGCTGGCGCAGGCTCGGACTTACCGCCAGAATCTGAGTGGCCGTCGAAAGAGAGAGCCTCTCAAGATTTAAGAGGACCCATCGTTGAAAACCGTGAGCAGTTTCAAGGCGCAAACCGCGCAGGAGGTAAACACGCTCGGGTACGCGTGCAAGCAGGCTGGCTATACCCCCTAGGAGTCCTGCCTTGGGAGTGCCGACGGATACAATATCGGGCCGGACTTTCCTTAAAAGGTGGAGCCAGGCAGCCAGCGCGAGGACATCTTTTACGGGGGACGGCTGCCGCTCCATCGGGAGGGAATGCGTGATGACACCGTTTAGTCCCGATAATGACGTGAGGACGGGGCCGGGGGTACTGACGATATGAACCTCCCAACCAGCGTCGCGCAGGTACTCCGGAAATCCGCGCATGAGCGTGAGCGAGATGTCCGCTGTCACGCCGAGCATTATCCTTGGTGGTCGTGTCATGCGCCGTTGGTCGCTCCGGCTTTAACTTCCTTGAACCAAGCGACGGTTTGCGCTAAGCCGAATTCAAGTGTGACCGGTTCGACCTGAGGAAACAATGCCCGAACCCGTACGCCGTCGGACTGCGAGGCGCGTACGTCGCCGACTCTGGTTGCCTGATGCGCCTTGCCAACGGAGTGGCCCAGAGCCATCTCGATCTGAGAAATAAGCGCTAGAAGCGTCGTGTTGGTGCTGAACGCCAGATTTACCGGGTCATTTGAGTGTATTTTCTCGGCTATAGACGTGGTGATGACGTCGCAGACCGTGCCGACAAACGTGAAGTCTCGGGACTGAAGTCCGTCCCCATGGATAAGCAGGCTCTTTTCGGATAACGCAGCATCCAAAAATTGTGGAATAACCGCTGCATAGGCGTGCCCAGCGGCCTGGCCTGGCCCATAAACATTGAAGAATCTAAACGCGAGGTTCTTCATTCCATACGAGAAATTGTATGCCAGCGGATACCCTTCTGTAGCCTGCTTGCTGACGGCGTAGGGGCTCATCGGGCGGGTCCAGTCAAATTCTGACTTGGGGAGTGCAGGGTTGCTTCCGTAGACGGAGCTGGACGAAGCAACGATGACTTGCTCGGTGCCCGCCGTGCGTGCGGCTTCAAGAACATTGAGCGTGCCTGTTGAATTGGCCTCATGGGTCGGACGGGGCTCTGCGACGGAACGAGGGACGCTGGGAATGGCGGCGAGGTGCACGATTGAGTCGACGCCGTCTGACGCTGCGGCGAGTATTTCCAGGTCCAGGATGCTGCCCTCGAAAAAGTGGGCGTCAAGACCGTCGAGATTTTCGCGAAATCCGGTGCTTAGGTTGTCCAGTATGCGCACCTCCCACTCGGGGTGCTGAGTGTTGATGTGGCGGGTGAGATTGGAGCCGATAAATCCGGCGCCGCCGGTGATGAGAACCTTCATTACAAGTACCTATTCCTGATCGTGTGTCCAAAAGTATTCGCGGTATGGGGCGGATTCTTAGGTCGGGCCTGCCTCGCCCGCACCGAACTCGGGCATCGTCGCACTATGTGCTGCGCTTATCCCCTCGCGTTTCAGCAGGGTTTTGACAGTCCTTGCCAGGATCGAGATATCAAGGGCAAAAGACTTGTGGTCAACGTAGTACACGTCCAGGGCGAATTTTTCGGTCCAGCTGATTGCATTGCGCCCAGACGCCTGAGCTAGGCCGGTTATTCCGGGGCGCACGTCGTGTCGCCTGGCCTGCTCGGGGGTATATCGATCGAGGTACGACACGAGGAGCGGACGCGGACCGATGAGGCTCATGTCGCCACGTATGACGTTGATGAGGGTTGGCAGCTCGTCGAGACTCGTGGCGCGGAGGGCGCGACCGAATGGTGTCAATCGCTCCGCGTCGGTGCTGAGTCCTCTGGTGGGGTCGGCAGTCTTCATCGTGCGAAATTTATAGAGCGTAAAAACCTGACCGTTCAATCCGGGGCGTGGCTGTCTGAATAGCACCGGGCGGCCGAGCTTTACGGCGACCAAAGTCGCGATGATGACTTGGACGGGCAAAGAAGCGAGCAGTGTAATGGTCGCGATCACCGCATCACTGCCGCGTTTAACCTCGTCATACGGAATTGTGCGTCGCCTCATTTTGTGCCCAGGAACGCCTGAATGGAAGCCGTTATTCTCGCGAGATCCTCATCGCTGAGCACGGATCCGCTGGGAAGAGTGATCCCGGTTTCAAACAATCGCTCTGATACCCCGTTCACGAGGGCGCGGCTGTGAACGAATACTGGCTGTAGGTGCATCGGCTTCCATAGCGGACGGCTTTCGATGTTCTCCGCCGCGAGTGCGGCAGAGAGTTCACTAGCTCGCCAGCCGGTGACCATCGGATCGACCGTGATAGAGGTCAACCAGAAGTTATCCCCGGAGTCGTTGTCGCCGCCGAAGATTGCAACGCCTGCAATTGGGGCGAACAACTTCCGGTATACGTCCCGAACGTGCTGACGTCGCGCGATCATGGATGGCAGTCGTTCCAACTGGGCTCGACCGAGCGCGGCCAGAATATTGCTCAGGCGGTAGTTGTAGCCAATTTCCGTGTGCTCATAGTGGGCGACGGGCTGGCGAGCCTGCGTGGCGAGATATCGCACGCGGGCGGCGATGTCGGGATCGTCGGTGAGGAGCATGCCGCCACCTGACGTTGTCATTATTTTGTTCCCATTGAATGAAATCGCCGCGGCCGATCCAAACGATCCAGCGGGGTGGCCGGAGCGGCTGGCTCCGAGAGACTCAGCAGCGTCGGAAATTAGCGGAACATCGAAGTGAGCGGTGAGTGCAAGGATCGCTGGATAGTTGGCGACTTTGCCGAGGAGGTCCACGGGCAGAACTGCTCCGACGCGTTCACCCCGAGTGTAGAGACCAGTCAACGCTTCGTCCAAGAGTGACGGGTCGATATTTCCGGTGGAGGCGAGTGAGTCTATGAAATATGGCTCAGCGCCCACGTATCGGATCGCGTTAGCGGTGGCGGCGAACGTCATTGTTGACGTCACAACAACGTCGCCGGGTTTCACCCCGTGAGCCAGCAGAGCAAGGTGAAGCGCCGCGGTTCCGGAACTCAACGCAACTGCATGCGAACGCTGTGTGAACTCCGCAATCGAACTCTCAAAAGCATCGACGTCTGGGCCGAGGGGTGCAATCCAACCGGAGCGAATGGCATTCGTGACGTACGTTTCCTCAAGAATTCCGACGTCGGGTGCGGACATAAAGATACGTTTACTCATAGTGTTTGATGCTCCGACACGCTTTGGTAGGGAGAATTAACCCCGGCACGGCGATCCCATTCAGGCTTATCCAGTTTGCTGGGCTCAAGGGCGGCCACGAGTGCATGAGAAATCTTTGGATGCAGCGGGCGCGAATCAGATTCGCTATCCCCGAGAAGTTCTTCGTGGAGCTTCTCCCCTTGGCGGAGGCCGGTGTAGACGATCTCGATGTTCTTGCCCGACATGGCGATCATGCGTTGCGCAATATCCAAAATACGCACGGGAACACCCATATCAAGAATCAGGACCTCACCCGGCCGTCCTATGCCGCCAGCCTGAACGACAAGCTGGCAGGCTTCGGGGATGGTCATGAAGAATCTGGTGACATCGGGATGCGTAATTGTGAGGGGGCCGCCGGACTCGATGAGTGCCGTAAATGTCGGTAGCATCGAGCCTCTGCTTCCTATGACGTTGCCAAAACGTACGGAAAGGTAGGTCTTACCAGTCTCCTGAGCCGCCCACGAAGTCAACTTCTCGGCGACTCGTTTTGAGTGACCGAGGATACTCGTAGGGTTGGCAGCTTTGTCGGTTGAGATGTTGATGAACGTACCGACGCCGACAGCGCGTGCCGCCTGCAGAACGTTCAGCGTACCAATCACGTTTGTTTTCCACGCTTCGTCGGGGTACTGCTCCAGCATCGGCAGGTGTTTGAGTGCGGCCGCATGGAAAACGACCTCAGGTCGACGCTCACTGAATATCTTTGAGATTGCCTCAGGGTCTCTGATGTCTGCGAGAATAACGTCCCTGGTATCAAGGAGCCCATTTCCATCAATTGCGATTTGGGTGGACTGAAGGCCCGATTCGTCTCGGTCGAGCATCATGAGTTCGGCCGGAGCAAATTTCGCGATTTGTTTGCACAGAACTGAGCCGATCGACCCACCGGCACCGGTGACCAAGATCTTCTTGCCGGTCAGATAATCGGCGATCGATTCAATTTCCGTGTCAACCGGGTTGCGCCCAATGAGGTCCTCAATTGAAACGTCTTTGAGGTCTCCGAGCCCGAATCCGCCCTCCAGTAGTTCGTCCATGAGCGGCAGAACAAGCACACGGAGTGCGGCATCACTCGCGGCGTCGGTGATACTCCGAATGAATGCTGCATTGGCTCGTGCGATGCACACGATAAGCACCGTTGCTTGGGTACGCGCCGCGACAGTCTCAAGATCATGGCCTGCGCCCAGTACTTGGATGCCATGTACGGAGAAGTTTCGCTTTGTGGGGCTGTCATCGATGAGAGCCACGGGGAGATATTTTGAACGGCGGTCAGTAAGCATTTGCGGAACGAGATGACTGGCCAGGTACCCAGCGCCATAGATGATTGTTCGTTGTGCCGTCTCGTCGGGTTTGGCGTTCTTCTCGGCGCGTAAACGCCGTAGATAACGCGCGGCACCCATTAGTACCAGGACGATTGGCAAGGCAACGAGGACAGCGCTGCGCGGAATTTGCAGGACGATTCCGAAAAGTAGAACTGGCAGTCCGATTATGACTGCGACGATTGAGGCGGTTAACGCGAGCGACTGTACCTCGTGGAACGTTCCGACCTTGAATCTGCCCCGGTAGAGGTGGAGCATACGGCCCGCCAACCACTGCAGAACGATCGCGGTTGCGCAGAGGCTGAGAAGAGGTAACCACGAGACGTACTGCAGCGCAAACTCGTACCGAAAGATGGTCGCGAGGATAAGGGCGGCAGCCCAAGAGGCAGAGTCAAAGAAGAATTGTCCACCAAACAAGATCCGCAACGGTGCCAAGCGTTGATGCAACCGTGTTCTCGATCTCTGACTAGTCATTGCTTCAATTCTCTCCACGGCCAGTTGTTCCATTCAAAAGACGCATTCATCGGTTAAGCAGCGCCCGTTGCGACAAAGCCAACCGGCAGTTTCCCAAGTTGCTCCAGAGTGCGAACAGCCTGCACGAGTTCCTGACGATGGACGACCCCCACGCCAGCTACAAGGAGAACAGCATCAGCCGCGGGCAAAAGAGAAAGCGTGTCTGAACGGGCTAAAACGGGTGGAGCGGCAATCACTGTGACCTCAAACTCGGATGTCAACTCTGAGAGCTTTTTTAAAACAGCACCGTGCGACATGAAATCGGAACCATCGTCGGTCTTTGCGCCCGCTGTTAGAACGCTCAGGGAACTTGTGCCGACATGGTGCAGTAGATCCTCCAAAGACGCTGCCCCCGTGACTAGGTCAACGAGTCCCCCGTTATCGTCGAATCCAAAGTGGGCGCCAACGTTGCGATCGCACAGATCTGCATCGACGAGCAGTACGCGCATCCCAGTTTCAGCGATAGACGACGCAAGATAGATTGCGACGTCAACGGCATTCTCGGCTTCTTGAGTGGAGGTAATGAGGATGTTTCGCGCTCCAGGTGCTTTCATCCGCTCCAGCACAACGGCTCTGATGCGACGAAAAGAGTCGGCCAGCATTGCCTCTGAGGCAGGCTTCTGTCGCCGGTTCGCCTGAACGCCGAGGGGAAGAGATGCCACAAGATTGAGGCCAGTCAAGTCTTCGGCCTCCCGGGGGGTTCGAAGACGACGATCTAAGAAATATCTCAAAAAGGCGAGGCCCAACCCCAGTGCGAGGCCGAGAGTGAGCCCTAAGACGACGGCGGTGGTGGCTGACTCAGTGAGCGTCTGCGTACCGACAGCAGGATCTGACACGAAAAGCTCGACGTAGGAACTTTCTCCGCTGACGCCGTCGATTGCTGAGCTTCGATAATTCATGACTGCGGCTGAAACAGCGTTTGCGAGCACTGCGGATTGAGCCTCAATCGGCCAGTCAATGCTGACCGTGAGTTGGGGATTTCCCGTTAGGGCTACAGCAGTAATTGCGCCCGCTAACATTTGTGCGTCTACTTTGAAATCGACGCTTGACGCTGTTTGACGCACAACGGGATCTGACGCTGCGAGATCCGCGTAGATGATCGCGCGCTGCACGGCGTACGCCGTGCCCCTCACGGGGTCGCAGCCGGCACCGTCCTCGAACGTCACACAGGCAGCGACTGACAGAGTCGCAGTTGATCTGAAGACCGGTGACTGCAGCGAGTTCAAACCTAAAGCGAGCGCACCCACCGAAAGGCAAAAGATGAGGATAAGGGCCCAGCTGGTTCGTAGCAGTCTTAGATATTCGCTTAGTCGCATCATCGGTTCCGTCATTAGATCACTTCACGCTCGGCTGGCATATACCAACATTCTACAGAAAACGTAGGGGGCGAGAGCACCTTCGAACTCGCCCGTCGCGCGGATTGGTAGACTTTGCTCTGCATTAGTTCCCCGTATGAGAGGCCCGCATGACCAAGCTCCGACCGGGTGTCGTTTCCGTTGTACTCGTGAATTACCGAGGCACCGACGACACGATCGAGGCGCTCGAGCACCTCAAGAAATTGAATTGGTCGCAGGACCAGCTCGAAATCATCATCGTCGAGAACGCGTCGGGTGACGACAGCGAGGCTCGTTTGCGAGCCGCTGCGCCGCACGTCAAACTGGTTGTCTCGAAAGAGAACCTCGGGTTTGCCGGCGGCTGCAACCTGGGCGTGGCAGCGAGCTCCGGGCAGTACCTGGCGTTTCTGAACAACGACGCCAAGCCGGATGCGCAGTGGATCGCCGCGGCCGTGGCGACCTTCGAAAAATCCCCTCGTATTGGCGCGGTTGCCAGCAAGGTTGTCGACTGGGATGGCCTTCTGGTGGACTACATCGGGTCGGCCATGACCTGGTTCGGCATGGGCTACAAGCCCCTCACCGGGCAGCCGCTACCGACAACGCCGGACGTTGAGCAGGACGTGCTGTTCGGCACTGGCTCGGCCATGTTCGTTCGCCGGGATGTCTATGACGAGCTCGGCGGCTTCGACGAACGCTACTTCATGTTCTTTGAAGACGTCGACCTGGGTTGGCGGCTCAACCTCAAGGGATACCGCTATGCGTATGCGCCGGCATCCATCGCCTTCCACAAACACCACGCGTCCATGGGCTCGTACGGATCGTTCAAGGAGACTTATCTTCTTGAACGCAACGCCCTGTTCACGCAGTACAAAAACCTCGGCGACGAAGCTCTGGCCAAAACGTTCCCCGCCACACTGGCCCTGGCCGTGCGCCGCGCCGTAGCTCGCGGAAGCCTCGACTCCACCGAATTCGATCTGCGCAAGGGCGCTGACAACGGTCCAGACACCACGGTGGCCAAAGAGACCGTCGCCGGAATGTACGCGATCGATCAGTTCGTCGAGAATCTGCCGTCTCTGCTGGTATCGCGCAATGAAATTCAAGCGAGCCGCGTGGTAGCCGACAACCGAATCTGGCCGCTATTCGTTGAAACGGATGCTCCCTCCTACCCGACCGAGCACTACCTCGAGGGCTACGACAAGATCATTCAGGCCTTCGGCGTGACCGAGGTGCCCGTGCTGAACCGGGTGCTCATTATTACCGGCGACCCGATCGGCGCCAAGATGGCGGGTCCGGCCATTCGTGCCTGGCACATGGCCGAGGCGCTTTCCAAGGACAACGCCGTGACTCTCGTGACTCTGGCGGGAGCCGAGCCGGTCTCTGCCCCATTCGAGATCGTGCACGTGCGACCGGGCGATGACCGGGCCATGCGCAAACTGGAATCGGCCAGTGACGTCATCGTCTTCCAGGGCCTCGCCATGGCGCTGTTTGATTCCCTGCGCAAGAGCGACAAGATCATCGTCGCCGATATCTATGACCCGATGCACCTGGAGCAGCTGGAACAGGGCCGGGAGCAGGGCACGGAGCAGTGGAAGCGGCAGGTCTCCGACGCCACCGACGTGCTCAATGAGCAACTCGCTCGCGGAGACTTCTTTCTCTGTGCCTCGGAACGCCAGCGCCACTTCTATCTGGGACAGCTCGCAGCGCTGGGGCGCGTCAACCCGGCAAACTACGCCGACGACCCCGACCTCACCGAGCTCATCAACGTCGTGCCGTTCGGCCTCAACCCCGTCTTTCCGCCAGCGACCAGCCCGGTGCTCAAGGGCGTGCTGCCCGGAATCGGCACCGACGACAAACTGCTGCTCTGGAGCGGTGGGCTGTACAACTGGTTTGACCCGAAGACACTGATTTCTGCCGTGGCCGATCTGTCAACGCGCCACGACAACGTTCGACTGTTCTTTCAGGGCACCAAGCACCCGCACCCCGGCGTGCCCGAGATGGGAATTGTCGCCGAGTCCCGCGCCCTGGCCAGTGAGCTCGGCGTGCTGGATCGTGCCGTCTTCTTCAATGCCTCCTGGGTTGACTACGCCGAACGGCACAACTACCTCGGTGAAGCGGATGCCGGCGTCAGCACGCATTTCGCGCACGTCGAGACCACCTTCTCCTTCCGCACCCGAATTCTCGACTACCTGTGGGCCGGGCTGCCGATGGTGGTCACCGAAGGCGATCATTTCGCGGAACTCGTCGCCGCGGAGAAGCTCGGCATCGTCGTTCCCTCTGGCGACGTCGCGGCGCTCACGGATGCCCTGGAAAAGGTGCTCTTCGACGAGACGTTCATCAAGGCCGCACGCAGAAACATCAAGCGGGTTCGCGCTGAGTACGAGTGGCAGACGGTGCTGGAACCGCTGGTCAGTTTTGTTGCTGATCCTCGCCATGCTCCCGACCTGATTGAGAGCGGCGTCGTGGCAGCCGGAAACGGCGTTGTGCGTCGTACCTTCGTGCGCCGGCCGAAACATGGCATTCGGCACGACATCGGTCTCCTCGTGCACTACCTGCGTGCCGGTGGACCGCGCGTGGTCGTCAAGAAAGTTCAGAGCAGACTGCGCCGCCGCAAGTGATCGACATATCCGCGCGCGGAGTCATCATCTTTCGGGAGGGCTCCGGTACAGTCAGGTCGTGGGAAGGGACGCTGCCTCGAGTATGAGATTCTTCAACAGGACCAAAGTGGTGCACGAGCCTTCTTATTCGCAGAATTGGGAGTTAGGGCACGGAACGAGCGTGGTTACAGACGGAGTTTCCGAAACCGTTCTGGCTCGAATTTCTATTACCAGCGGTTCCAATTGTTCGATTGACCTTTCCGGGCTTGCCACCTTGAATACGTCATTGCAAATATTTATGTCCGACGGCTGCCACCTGATCCTTGGCGAAGGGATGATGGTCAACGGTGCACTCCGGCTATTCATGCACGAGCCGTCTTCTATCACCATCGGAAGTCACTGTCTGTTTGGCGGGGGTGATGTGTGGACGTCCGACATGCACTCCATCCTCGACAAGGACACTGGCGAGCGACTGAATCCTGCCGAAAGTATCGTCATTGACGACAGAGTTTGGTTGGGCGCCGAGGTGCTGATCTTGGGAGGGAGTCGCGTTGGACGTGACTCTGTGGTCGCTGCCAGGTCGCTCGTAACGGGCAAGACCTTTCCCGACAACTCCGTTATCGGTGGGCAACCGGCGAAGGTGCTGCGCAGCAATGTCGTCTGGGATATTCGAATCCGATAGCGGAATCGATCGCTTACTGTTGAAACTTGGGTTCACCGCGTCTCCTCGCGGATCTCAGGCTTGATCGAGCAAGGGGAAAATGTGTCATCGTTTCAGACGGGGGGAGCACCATCAGCTTCGGCTGAGTGGTTCGCCCGATATCGCCGGTTCATTTCACCGAAAAGCGACAATCTGCCTCGGGTGCGAGTGCTTCTGGCTCTGCCGGCATTACTCGTGCTGGTGGGAATCGTGCTGGTGGCGCTCGGGATCAATGGATCTTCCTCGGGAGTCTTCCACGACCAGATCTCGTACGGGAGTGACCCTGACCTGATCGCCGGCCAGCCCCAGGCCACTCGATCCGACGAGTGGAACGTGCAGACCGTGTGGGCGATCGCCCAAGTAGAGCAGGGCCTTCCACTCACCAATGAGACGTTTCCGGGCGGGATGGATGCCACCCTGCCTCAGGACCTCCCGCGCGTGGACTGGACCGTTGCCTTTCGCCCGCACCTATGGGGTTTCATGGTGATGGACGTGGACCACGCCATAGCCTTCAAATGGTGGCTGCCGGGATTGGCGCTCATCGCGGCTGCGTACGTGTTTCTTGTGTCGGTCATTCCCCGTCGTCCAATCGTTGTGGCCATGATTTCCGTCGGGTTTTTCTTTAGCCCGCTCTTCCAATGGTGGTATTTATCCACGACTCTTTGGCCCGCAGTGTGGGCTTTGACAAGCATGGCGGCCTTAGTTTGGGCGTTCAAGAGCTCATCGGTGGCATCACGATGGATCTGGGCAAGCATTGTCGGATATCTGACTGTTGTAATGGCGACGGGGATCTACGTTCCATTCATAGTGCCTGCCGTTCTGGTGGTCGTCTTCTTTGCCGTTGGTCAGCTCGTAGATCACCTTCGACAGAGGCCCTTCCGAGGTGGTGTTTTCAAGCGCATAGCTCCACTGCTGGCCGGGGGCCTCGTCGCATCCGCGGTTACCGGTCTCTGGCTGTATTCCAAGCGCACTGTTGTGGATGCGTTTCTTGGAACGGCCTACCCTGGAGACCGCTCGTCGCCGCCCGGAATGGGCGATCTGCCGAGTTTCATGTCAGCTGTCGGATCGTCGTTCACACAATCACTCAACGACCAGCGCGCGGGGCTTTTGGGCGCCAACTCTTCCGAGGCATCCACTTTTTTCTATATTGGGATCTTTCTGCTGCCAGTCGTCATTTGGATCATTGCCCGGGAGATGAAAGCAAAGAGGTCCGTACCGTGGACCCTGGTCGGCCTGATTTTCGTTGTGGTGCTGTTTCTTGCCTACCTTTTTCTCCCCGGCTGGGACGGTCTGTCGAAGCTCCTTCTGCTCGACAAAACAACCGGAAACCGTGTTCGCTTAGGCATGGGGCTGGCCTCAATCGGGCTGCTGGCTTACGTTGTCAGCTATCTGGACAAGTACCGGTTGCGGGCCGGTTGGTGGCTCGCAATTATTCCTGCGGGGTTGTTTCTAGCATCTCAATTGCTCATCGGATACGTGGCTCTTCGCGGGCTCCCCGCGATGTTGGAGACGGCGCAACTGTGGTGGGTTTGGGCCACCTTGTCCGCTGCATCAATTTTCTTCTTCGCCCGGCGGAAGCCGCGGCTCGGTGCTGCGGCATTTCTCATCGTCACCGTAGCTGGGAGCGGACTCACCAACCCGGTGTACCGCGGCGTGCTCGACCTGCGCGAAACAGACGTCTCGCAGGCCATCATGGCCATTGATGAAGCAAACCCGCAGACCTGGGTGGGGGTCGGTAGCGGGTTGACAACCGCAATGCTGCTTGAATCTGGTGTGCGCGCCTATAACGGTTTTCAAGGCGCGCCTTCACAGCAAATGTGGTCGGCTATCGACCCAGCGGATGCCTACGAGTTTGAATGGAACCGACTCGCCGGGGTGAGCTGGACGGCAGCGCCAGGGGAGCCAGTCGTATCCAATCCCGCGGCAGACCAAATCAGCGTTACGTTCGACGCATGCTCACAGTTCGCCCAGGAAAATATTCAATACGTGCTATCGACCGACCAGCGCATTGACCACGCTTGTTTGTCCACAGAGTCGGGTTTCGACCTACCGAAGTCACAAATGTTTATCTACAAGGTCGTACCGAACAGCTAGGAGTCCTGCGCCACCATACTCACCTTGAGTCCTAGAACGTGCCGAACGAGAACTCGCAGGCCTGAGCTGTTACGTGCCGCTACCGCCTCGGGGATCCTGGTCATCGCATTAATCCGCGATGAAGCATGCGTGCGCGCCACTCGGGCGGCACGTCGCCAGCCTCGATTGGAAAATTCTCGTGTAAGACGCCGAAAAAACGCCTGCTCTTCGGCAAACCGGCTGCCCTCGGCTGCACGCCACGACGACACGCTGCCTGAGTGACGCCGATACTCGAATACCACTTGATCATCGACGACCAGTCGTGCACCCGCAAATGCTAGATCGATGGCGAGTGCGAGGTCTTGAACAACTTTGTAATTGGGGCGGAATCCGATACGACAAATAGCATCCCGCTGCCACGCTATGGCCGGGAAGTTCATCCAGTTGCCTCGGGTGAGGCTGAGCGCCATCCGCTCACCGGAAAGCTCGAGGGAACCGTGGAAGCGTGGGCGATATACCGCCTTCATTCGATCAACGAGGTTCATCGTGACATCGCCATTTTCGTCAATTACCCGCGTTCCCGGGTGGATGAAGGTGGCCTCGGGGTGCATGTCGATCAATTCTTTGATACGCGCAACGTAACCGGGGAGCATGACGTCGTCACAACCGAAAATCGTAAGCCAAGGAGCCTCAGCTAGGTCGATGGCGCTCTGAAAGTTTGCGTTGATGCCCACATTCACCGTGTGACGGACATACCGGATTCGCGGGTCTCCAAGCTCGACCAGCCACTGTCCGGGAGCCTCCTCGGGGTTGTGATCGTCAATGACCACCAACCTCCAGTCAGGGTCAGTCTGGGCGAGGATGCTGTCGACCGCGGCGCGAAAATGGTCCGCTCGGCCGTAGAAGGGCATCATGATGTCCAGTGTCACGTTGAGGCTCCTTTGTCGGGCGGCACACCGAATGGCTCGTGCCTGCACTGCTGCCGGGTAGCATTTGTAGGTGAATCGATCCGCACTCGCGTCCCAGGCCGCTGTCTCCACAGTAGGCGTACTTGTGCTGGGTCTGTCTCGCTTCGGATACTCCGTGCTGATCGGGCGCTTCATGGGGCCCGGCGATCTCGCGCACGTGTCGGCCTGGTTGGCTCTGGCGCTCATCCTGTCCCTGCTGTGGCCGACGGGAGCCGGGAACGCGGCGTCACATTTTCTTGCACACGCGCGTTCGTTAGGTCACACCCCTGTCCATTCCATGCGACTCATCCTGCGAACATTCTGGCTCTCGTGCGTTGTGATGCTTGCCATCGGGATACCCATTAGCATCCTGGCTTTGGGAGCGGAGCTTGCCGACGTCGTGATGATCGCTGCCCTGATCGTTTCCTATTCTGGGTACATCTTGGCGCGGGGAATTGAAGTGGGCCTCGGGCGAATTGAACGAGCAGCCATATGGGACGTCGTGGCGGCGCTTGCCACCATGACGTTGCTTGCTGTCGTGCTCTGGGCCGGGCTGTCGTGGGCTCTTTTGTGGCCGATCACCATCGGTTATGCAATCTTCGGTATTCAGACCTGGCTGCGGGCGCAGCATGGACACGAGGGATTGCGACAAGAAAGTATTGTTGAACCGACGAGCATTTTGAAGCTGACGTCGTGGAATTCCCTGGGGCTGCTGGCTTCAAACGGTCTGATTCAATTCGCGATGGTCTACGTATTTATTGTTGAATCGCCGGTTAAGGCGGGCTTGTTCGCTGCGGCGATGTCGCTCGCGACTCCCGCCTCGATGCTGAGCCAGGCAGTCACTCAAGTTCTAATTCCCCGTTTCTCAGAATGGTTGGCAACGGATCCAGCTGGAACCCGCCGTCGATATGTTCTGGTCTTGGCGGGTATGGCGGCTGGACTTGCGGCTGTTTTTGGCGCGGTTACCCTCGCGAGTCCCCTCATCGTGAACGTGGTCTTCGGAAGCCAATATGACGGCGCATCCACAATCATGTCCATGCTGTTGGCAGGTATTTTTGCATTCTCCATCGGGCTGGTCGCGACCGCGTATCTTCTCACCAGCAATCGTGTTGTCTCTGCCACGGTCTTCTCCATCACGGGGCTGGCCGTTGGGCTCGGAACTATGATCGTTGTTACGCCCCTGTGGACGGGAACTATCGCGGCCTCGATCGGCGTCACTGTCGGCTATACCGTGACTGCACTCGGGGTTGTGGTGGTGTCGCTCCTGCCCCAGAGAATGCCCACCCTGCGGGCGACGACTTATGATCCGATAGGCTGAAAAGCCGTCTTCGCAACACAAAAGGATGCAATGCTCGACACCAGCACTATTGAACTCTCGATTGTCATGCCTTGCCTCAACGAGGCCGAGACTTTGGCAGTATGTATCGACAAAGCGATGGGGTACCTCAAGCGGTCCGGCGTTGTTGGTGAGGTTGTCATTGCTGACAATGGCAGCACCGATGGCTCGCAGCTGATCGCGGAAGAGCGCGGCGCTCGGGTCGTCGCGGTCGAAGCCAAGGGCTATGGCAGTGCGCTAATGGGGGGCATTACCGCGGCGTATGGCACCTACGTGATCATGGGCGACGCCGACGACAGCTACGATTTCGATAACTTGGAGCCGTTCGTTGAACGCCTGCGCGCGGGCGATGAACTCGTGATGGGTAACCGTTTTCGTGGGGGTATCGAGCCGGGAGCTATGCCGCCGCTACACAAGTACCTCGGTAACCCCGTTCTGTCCACGATCGGACGTATGCTGTTTCGTTCCGAGATTCGTGACTTCCACTGCGGGCTTCGAGGTTTCAATCGTGAGTCCATCCTGAGTCTGGGATTGGTCACGACCGGCATGGAATTCGCCAGCGAGGTCGTCGTCAAATCGACTTTGGGGGCGCTCCGCGTCAGTGAAGTTCCGACCACTCTCAAGAAGGACGGCCGGAGCCGCCCTCCTCACCTGCGCAGCTGGCACGACGGATGGCGCCACCTGCGTTTTCTGCTGATCTTCAGCCCCCGCTGGCTGTTCTTGATTCCGGGGACGGCCGCATTCGTGCTTGGTTTTGTCGGCGTGATGTTGCTGGGATTCGGTCCCGTCGTTGTTGGCCGGGTCGGCTTCACCTATTCGTCGCAGCTTTATCTCGCTGCGCTCACCGTGGTGGGCTACCAGTCGGTATTGTTTGCCATTCTCACGAAGATTTATGCGCAGCGTGAAGGATTTCGCATCCCTCGCAGCCGCAACTTCGATCGCTTGCAGAAGCGCATTAGCCTCGAGAGTGGCGCTATCGTCGGCCTTTTGCTCTTTGTCGTCGGACTCGGCGTAGCTGTTGCTCAGCTCGTTGGTTGGGCCTCGAACGACTTCGGCCCCCTCGAGGCGGGTGCCACGCTCCGAGCGGCAATTCCGGCAGCATTGCTCATGATGCTTGGGGCGCAGACGATCATGGCCGGTATGTTCCTTGGTGTCTTGTCGGTTGGTGTGAAGCGTAGCTAATGGCCGCGCGTGTCTCAGTCGCATTGTGCACCTACAACGGCGCCGCCTATCTTGAAGAGCAACTGCTCAGCGTTTTGGGGCAATCGTTGCGACCCGACGAGATTGTGGTTTCCGACGACGGTTCGACGGACGAGACGTTGGACGTCGTTCAGCGAGTTATCTCAGCCGCGCCTGCCGTGGAGGTTCTTGTGCTGACGAACGCAACAGCCCTCGGGGTAACGGCTAACTTCGAGAAGGCCCTCGCGGCCTGCACGGGCGATCTCATCGCGCTCTGCGACCAGGACGACGTCTGGTGGCCCGACCGGGTGGAGCGCATGGTGGCCGAGTTCACCAGTCGACCGGCATTGCAGATGGTGCACGCCGACGCGCGGCTCGTTGATGCTGCCGGCGCTCCTCTGGGTCTCACCTTGCTGAAAACCTTGGGTGTGTCGGATGCCGACCGCGCGGCTGTGCACGCGGGGCACGCGACTGACGCTTATCTTCGCCGCAATATCGTTACCGGCGCAACGATGATGGTTCGGCGAGAGCTGGTCGAGCGCTCACGGCCGTTCCCCGCCGCGTGGGTGCACGATGAGTGGATGGCCATGGTCGCCGCAGCGACCGGTCTGGTCGACCTGCTCGAAGAGCCACTCACCGACTATCGGCAGCACGGAGGCAACCAGATCGGCGTGACCACGCTCGACGCCTCCGGCAAGCTCGGGCGGCTGCGGGCACCGCGCACGGCACGCAACGCGCGGCTGTTGGCGCGAGCCGCCGAGCTGCAGCGTCGGGCGGCGACGTTCGAGCCGGACGCATCCGCTTCGGTGTTGGCGCTGATTGATGCGAAGCTCGCGCACGAGACGCGGCGCAGCGCGCTGCCGGTGGCGCGGTTGCTGCGGGTTGGGCCGATTGTGCGCGGATGGAGGTCGGGGGACTACTCCCGGTTCGGTCTGGGGCTACAGGATGTGCTGCGGGATCTTGTGCAGCCGGTCTGACGTACCTTCGGCCCAAACTTCGAACGCTGTGACGTAGCGCCTAGTCGGTGCTGCGCCCGGGGGTGCGTACGCGCAGGCCGACGGCGTCGGCTGCCGTCTGCTGTCGAGCATCGTACGTGATGAACTCGTTCGCTCCCGCTTGAAGCGCCGCGGCGATGTGGAGGGCGTCTAGGCTCCGCAAGCTGGCGCCGCTGAGGAGTCCGGCTTCGCGGAAGACGCTGCGGTTCATGTCCATCAGGGCTAACCGTGAGAGCACGTCAGTGACCGCGGTCTGCGGGATTCCTGTTCGCGTGGCTATGCGCCGTAATTCGGTTTCCACGAGAAAGGCCGAGACCAGATCGGCGTCCCCGCCGGCGACCCTGTCGTCCAGGTGCTTCCGGAGAGCACTGCTCTCTGCCTCGTCTCCGAGCAACTTTGCGACGGCAGAGGTATCCAGGTAGGTAATCAATGCTCGGCGCGCAGCTCTTCCAGAGCGGACTCGGTGCTCACTGCAATCTTGAAGAGCGGCAGGGCTGAAAACCCGCCGCGGATCAGTGGCGGGCGGTGTCGAATCCCGCCGAGCGGCACTACGGGCGGTGGGGACAGTACGGCGACGACCTCGCCGTGATTGGTGACCTGGAGAGTCTCGCCATCCCGGACGGCCCGGAGCACCTCGGCACTGTTGTTGCGTAAATCGCGATGAGCGATTGTTCTCATGCCGTCACTGTAGCAGGCGTAGCAGTTGGGACCAAGGGGTGGAGCTGCCGAATCGATCGCGTTACGGGGCGTCGGGGTGCGGTTTGTGCGGCAGGGCGCTGCGCCAGCTCAAGCTCTGCGCGGCCTTGACCGAACAGATCACCAGCAGCAGCCAGCCGAACTCGAACAGAATCGTGCTCTCCGCCGCGCTGCTCACCAGCAGGGTGACGAGTATGAGCGGCGCCCAGACGTAGACCAGCGAGCGCTTGTTCGAGGCGAGCAGCCAGGAGCGCACAAAGGCCAGCAGCACCAGGGCGAGAAAAGCGAGAAAGCCGATCAATCCAACCTGAAAGTACACGTCCAGGTAGGCGTTGAGGCCGGTCTGGTGCATCCGTCCGGTGGTGAATTCGAGCCAGCCGTAGGGTGTGACGTCTTGCGGCCAGAATCCGGCCCAGCCCCAGCCCTCGAGCGGATGCAGCTCTACCAGCCGCCACATCTCCCTCCAGAGCGAGGACCGCGCTTCGAACTCGCTGCCCGCGTTGAGGGTATCGATGATGGCCGTGCGACCGAGCCAGGCCGCGCCGGCAGCGACGAGGGCCGCGCTCAGGAGGCCGAGCTGCAGCATCCGTCTGCCGGCAACGGGGGTGCGACGCAACCGGTAGAGCGCCAGCGCTGCGACGGTGACGCAGATCGCGACGACGACCACGACAGGGGAGCGGGTGAGTACCAGGCAGATGCCGGCCAGCCACATCGAGCCGAGGCCGAGGCTGCGCGGAATCGACCGGGCGCGCAGCTCGACGTAGAAGGTGACGGCGGCGATGAGCGCGATGAGTCCGAAGACGTTGCGGGAGCCGAAGATGCCCTGGATCGGGCCGAGCTGGTCGATATCGCCGACCACGTCGAGAAAGGCGATCGGCAGGTCGAGCAGCAGGCCGGAGAGCACTTCGAGCACGATTGAGAGGCCGAGCAGCACGCGCAGCACGTCGCCGGTGGCGCGCACCACCTGAAAGGTGTCGCGCACGAGGGCCACGTAGATGGCGAGGAATCCGACGGTGACCTGGTAGCTGACGCCGATGATGGTCGAGGCTGTGTAGCCGCTCCACACACTGGACAGCGCGCACCAGGCCACGAATACGATGATCGAGATGGGCAGCAGGCCGTGCCACTCCACGATGGGGCGGCGGGCGAGCAGGGAGAGCACGGCGAGAACGACCAGGCCGCCGAAAATGCCGATGAGCCCGGCCCAGCCCATGACACTGCGCAGCAGATGGGTGCTGAACGCGGTCGCCAGAATAATGAGCGTGAGTGCGGCCGCGAATTTCGGCGACGCGAACACCCGGCGCAGGTCCTCAGGCAGGGTGGTCATCCTCTAATTTACCGCGCGCAGGTCACGGCATCGGCCTGGGCGCGTGCTGCTGCCGTTTGGTGACGACGGCGAGCACGATGAGAATCACCCAGCCGCTCTCGATCAGCAGCCGGCTCTCGGCCACGCTCTGCGCAATCAGCGCGGCGAGCAGCAGCAGGGGCAGCAGCGCGGAGACGGCGAACGGTTCGGTGTCCTCGATGCCGAGGCGCGGCCGGTCGACGGCGAGAAACCAGGCCCGCCACAGGGTCGAGAAGACCAGGGCGGCGAACAGAATCACGCCGACGATGCCGAGCTGCAGCCACACGTCGAGCCAGGCGTTATGCGCCTGCAGATAGGTGACGCCCTTGCGCACGGCGAGGTCGTTGAACGGTTCGACCCACGGCACCCAATAGCTCACCCAGCCCCAGCCGAAGACGGGGCGTTCCTGGGCGAGATTGGTGACGCTGGCCCAGATGTCGAAGCGACCGGTGAGATCCTCGCTGCGGCCGAGCAGCCCGAACAGCTGCGACGAGAACAGCGCGAGGGCCGCTGCCACCGCCAGAACGGATGCCGCGGCCACGAGATACAGCGGCCGCCGGTGCTGGTCGTGTAGTCGTCGGGCCCAGAGCGCGAACAACAGGGCTGCGACGACCGCGACCAGCGAGACGGTGACCGTGGCGGAGCGGGTGAGCAGCAGCATCCCGACGGCCAGGCCCAGCCAGACCAGGCCGGCGCCGCGCTTGACGAGGCGGGCTCTCAGTTGCACGATGAAGACGATGATGGCTGTTAGCGCGATGAATCCGAGCAGGTTGCGGTTGGCGACGATGCCCTCGATGGGGCCGCCGGCGAGCAGCAGGCCCTGTGACCAGTAGAAAGCGTCGGGAACCTTGGCGTTGCCGTAGTCAACGAAGAACGGCAGTACCGGATTTCGGATGACGACGGCGACGAAAAGCTCGAATACGAGGCTCAGCGCGAGTACCCAGCGCAGGGCGCCGGCCAGGGTACGCAGCAGCTCCGGCCAGGTGAGGGTCACGGCCAGGAACAGGGCGGCGAGGGTCGTGATGAGTTGCAGCGTGATTCCCAGAGCGGATGCCCCCGGGTAATACGACCACGCGATCGACAGGGTGGCCAGCAGCAGGAACGCGGTGATGGTCTTCGGAAACTTGCGCCAGTTCAGCGCGGGGGCGAGGGCGGCCTGGTAGGTGTTTCCGCGGGCGATGTCGCGGTCGGTGGGGGTGTCGTCCTGGGCCGGTGTGGGCGCTGCGGTCGTTGAAACCGCGGCTGCGCCGTCGGCATGTACCGGGACCGAGGCTTCCGTGTCAGCGTGCGAGGAGACTGCGGACGCGTTTGCGGGGGCTGCGTTTAGGCGGGTTGCTGTGGCTGTGGCTGTGGCTGTGGCTGTGGCTGTGGCTGCGTTGGCGGTTGCCCGGCGGCGGGCGTTGTGGCGCTGGGTGCTCAGGCCGATCACGCTGCCGATGACCACGATCACGGCGATGGCGCCGAAGCCCCACCAGCCGCCGAGGTTGCGCCAGAATTGGCCGGCCAGAACGGTGAACCAGACGAAGGTCGCGAAGAGTCGAATGACGAGGCGACTCTGCACGGCGGACATGGCTTCAGATTACCGGTGTTGTTCTCACCCCTATCGCGAGAGCGCAAAAAGTGCCCGATTGGAGGGCTCAATCGGGCACTTTTTGCGCTCTCGCGGGACAACTAGTCGGCGTGGCCCTCGGCGAGGTAGGCGAGGCGGCGCAGGGTCTCCGAGTTGCGGTAGCGGATGGCCAGATCGCTCAGGGTGGTGGGAACCAAGCGTGCCGGGCCGGCGACGACGTCTTCGGTCATGCGCACGAGGCATCCGTTTGGGTGATCTTGAATGTCGATCGACACGTGGGCCTCGCCAATCGGCCAGCCGCGGGCCTGCAGCAGGGCGTGGCGGGGCGCCTGCCATTCGAGTACGGATGTGCTGTCGTCGAGCAGGGCCGGCCAGACTCCGACCGAGTGGTGCAGACGGCTGCCGACCGCGGGCCAGATCGTGTCGACGTCGCGCATGCGGCTCGCGCCGACGACCCAGGTGGGGTAGAGCCATCCGTTGTGCAGCACCGCGAAGACCTGCTCGGGAGTGCAGCGGAATTTTCGATAGTTCACAGCCATCGGGTCTCCTTCGGTTTGTCGCGAGAGTGCAAAAAGTGCCCGATTGCAGTGCCCAATCGGGCACTTTTTGCGCTCTCGCGGGTTGTTAGGGGGAGAGGTCGGGGGGCGTCGTGATGTTGTACTCGTGGCGGAGGGCGCTGAGGGCGGCGCGGTAGCCGCACATTCCGTGCACGCCGGGGCCGGGCGATGTCGACGACGAGCAGAGGTAGACGCCGGGCAACGGGGTGTGCCACGGATCGCCCGAGAGCACCGGACGACGCAGCAGCTGCGCGAGGCTGATCGCGCCGGCCGCGATGTCACCGCCGACATTGTTGGGATTGTGGTTCTGCATCTGCGCGGCGGTCTGCCCGGCCGAGGCGAGAATGACATCGCGAAAGCCGGGGGCGAAGCGCTCGATCTGCCGGGTGATCTGCTCGGTCTGGTCGCGGGTCGAGCCAGCCGGCACGTGTGTGTAGGCCCAGAGCACGTGCTTGCCGGCGGGAGCGCGGGTGGCGTCGAGGATGCTCGGCTGTGCGGCGAGCACGTAGGGGGAGTCGGCGTGCCGGCCGCGGGCGACGGCGTTTTCGGCGCGGGCCTGGTCGGCGCGGGTGCCGCCGACGTGCAGGGTCGGCGCTCGCCGCAGGTCCGCGGCGGTCCAGGGCACCGGTTCGGAGAGCGCGAAATCCACCTTGGCGACGGCGTTTCCGTAGCGAAACCGTGTCATGGCGGCCGCGTAGCGGCTGGGCAGGGCGGCGGCGGCGAGGCCCACGAGGGCGCGGGGGGTCATGTCGAGCAGCATCACGCGTGCCGGCGGCAGCTCTCGGAGACTTACGATGTCGGCATCCGTTATTATTTCGCCGCCGTGCGCGAGCAGGTCGTCGGCGAGGGCCCGCACGATGGCACCGCTGCCGCCGGTAGGAATCGGCCAGCCGCCGGCGTGCGCGTGCGCCGCGAGCGTCAGCCCGGCGCCGGCGGTCGACGGGCTCGGCAGCCGCCCGATCGAGTGCGCAAACGTGCCGGTGAGCAGCGCCGGGGCGGTTTCCCCGGTGAAACGCCAGTTCCAAACCGGACTGCCCTGCTCCAGCGTGCGCAGCCCGAAGCGGGCCAGCGTGAGCGGATGCCGCGGCACGCGCAACAGCGCATCCCCGGTCAGCTCGGCGATGGCTCCGATCTGGTCGACGAGCGGCCCGAGCAGGTTCAGCCAGGCCGGGCCGTCACTGCCGAGGCCGGCGGCGGTGCGTTCGATGTCGTGCCAGGACACGCCGGCCCGGCCGCCGGGCAGCGGATGCCCGTAGGAGATCTCCGGAACCCTGAGCTCGATGCGATCCTTGAGGCCGAACTTTTGAAAGAACTCGGAGGCCAGCGCGAGCGGGTGCACGGCGCTCCCCACATCGTGGTGAAACCCGGGCAGGGTGAGCTCGGCGGTGGCCGCCCCGCCGCCGATCTGAGGATTGCGCTCGTAGACCCGCACTTTGAGCCCGGCGCGGGCGAGCGTGACCGCCCCGGCGAGTCCGTTCGGGCCGGATCCGACGACGATCGCGTCGAGCTCCTGGTCGGTCGTCACGCCGGTCCGTGCTCGTCAAGTGTCATTCCGACACCGTAGCCCGAGTCGGGCGGACGCACACCCTGCGCGGGCATCCGCTCGCGTAGCCAACGCCGGTAAATTTGCGACACGCTGTCTCAAACGGATTGCGGTGACCCGGCGTGTTGCAAAATTCACCGGCATTACGGACGGCGCGACTCAGACGAAGGCAGCCTGGCCCGTGATGGTGCGACCCACGATGAGCGTGTTCATCTCCTGGGTGCCCTCGTAGGAGTAGATGGCCTCGGCGTCGGCGAAATGGCGGGCCACGTTGTATTCGAGGGTGACTCCGTTGCCGCCGAACAGCTCCCGGCACCAGGCCACGGTCTCGCGCATACGGCTGGTCGTGTAGGCCTTGGTCAATGCGGAGTGCTCGTCGCGCTGCACGCCCTGATCCTGCAGCTGCGACACCCGCACCACCATGCCGAGGCTGGCGGTGATGTTGCCGAGGCTCTTCACCAGCAGGTCCTGCACGAGTTGGTGCCCGCCGATGGCCTTGCCGAACTGCACACGTTCGTGTGCGTAGGCGACGGCCGCGTCGTAGGCGCCGATGGCATTGCCGACGGCCGCCCAGGACACCTCGGCGCGGGTGGCCCGCAGCACCTTCGCGGTGTCCTTGAACGAGTTGGCGTTCTGCAGGCGCAGGCTTTCGGGAACGATCACGTCGGTCAGCACGATGTCGGCGTTCTGTACCGCGCGCAGGCTGATCTTGCCCTCGATTTTGGTGGCCGTGTATCCGGCGGTGTCGGTAGGAACGATGAAGCCCTTCACCTGATTGTCGGCCGTGTCCTTGGCCCAGATGATGGTCACGTCGCTGAAGGTGGCGTTGCCGATCCAGCGTTTGGCGCCGTTCAGGGTCCAGCTGTCGCCGTTGCGCGTCGCGGTGGTGCGGAGGCCCTGCGCTGCGTCGGAGCCGCTCAACGGCTCGGTCAGCCCGAACGCCCCGACGATCTCGCCGGAGGCCAGGCGCGGAATCCACTCGGCGCGCTGCTCGTCCGAGCCGCACGCTTCAAGGGTGCCGGCGGCGAGACCGTTCTGCACACCGACGAAGGTGGCGACGGATGCATCCACTCGCGCCAGTTCCAGCGCCACGAATCCCCGGAACACCGCCGAATTCTCAAACGGTTTCGTCGATTCCCATCCGAAGGAGTACATGCCGAGCTCGGCGAGGGGCTTGATGACCTGGGTGGGAAATTCGGCGCGATCCCAGCATCCGTTTGCGATGGGCCGCACCTCCTTTTCGAGGTAGGCGCGCAGCTTGATGATCGCGGCTTGCTCGGGCTCGGTGAGCAGGTTTTCGTAACCGAAGAAGTCGCTGCCGAGTAGTTCAAAGGTCATGGTTGCTCCGTTGCATAGACTGCGGCCGACAGGCGACCGGTGAATTGCCGCCAGCCTAGGGGGCTTGTCTGAGCGCCCCAACCCGGTTGGTAGTTTGGTCTAAACAGTTGTAGAAGGAGCCGAACATGTTTGTGGGCATCACCAATACCCCGCGCAATTACGCCTGGGGTTCCACTCGCGCCATCGCCGACCTGCTCAGCCGCACGCCGTCGGGCGGGCCGGAGGCCGAACTGTGGTTGGGAGCCCACGCCGGGTCGCCGTCGGTGATCGAGGATCCGGCCCTGGTCGGCGGGTGTGACACCCTCGCCGCGTGGATCGCGGCGGCGCCGGAGGTAGCACTCGGCGCTGATTGGGCCAGTCGAGAAGCGGCTGCGGCCCCACGCCTCCCATTTCTGCTCAAGATTCTCGCGGCCGGTCGCCCGCTGTCGCTGCAGGCGCACCCGACGAGCGCGCAGGCCCGCGCCGGGTTCGAGCTCGAGAACGAGGCGGGTGTGGCCATCGACGCCGGCAATCGCAATTACCGCGACCCGTTCCACAAGCCCGAGCTGCTCGTTGCGCTCAGCGACACCTTCGAAGCGCTCTGCGGTTTTCGGCCGCTCGCCGAGGTGCGCGGCATCATCGCCGAGTTGAGGCTGCTCGATCTCGCGACCGATGATTCGCAGGCCGCGATCATCGACCTGCTCGAGAGCCACCTGACCCGGGGCCTGCCCGACACCGTCGACTGGCTGCTGCGCGACGGTCGCGGCGGAGACTCCGGCGAGGTGGAATGGCTGGTCGAACGGGTCGTGGCGCTCGCCGAACACGCCCAGTTTCTGGCTGAGGGGGGAGCGGCCATCGGCTATGCCCGCGAACTGGCGGCGGTACGTGTGCTCGCTGCCGAGTACCCCGGTGACCCCGGAATCGTGCTCGCCCTGCTGCTGAACCGGGTCTCCCTGCAGCGCGGCGAGGCGATGTATCTGCCGGCCGGCAACATCCACGCGTATCTGTCCGGGCTGGGCGTCGAACTCATGGCCGCCTCCGACAACGTGTTGCGTGGTGGGCTGACCGCCAAGCACATCGACATCGAGGAGCTGCTCGCGGTACTCGACTTCTCTCCGGCTCCCTCGCCCTACCTCGCGCCGATCGTTCTCGGCGATGGTGTCTCGCTGTATCGTCCGGACGTGCCCGACTTCGAACTCGTGCACATTGAAGCGGATGCCGATGCTGCGTCGTCGTCGCCCGTTACGATGCGACAGATCACCCTCACCGGTCCGGCGATTGCCATCTGCACGGCTGGCGGGTTTCTGGTGGCCGGGGCCGCGTCGTCGCGGCCGCTGAA
Organism: Cryobacterium sp. Hh38; assembly: GCF_004403235.1. NCBI lineage: Bacteria > Bacillati > Actinomycetota > Actinomycetes > Micrococcales > Microbacteriaceae > Cryobacterium > Cryobacterium sp. Hh38. The sequence continues at coordinate 72,043 of NZ_SOHD01000037.1, forward strand.
GCGCGGCCAGGCTGTCTATGTCACGCCCGACGAGGGCACGCTGACCTTCGCTGGAACTGGCGAGGTGTTTTTGGCGACGACGGGCGCGTAAGCCGGGTTTCGCAGGCAGTCAAGCATTGGTCGATTGCGGTCTCGACAAGCTCGACCAGCGGACTGTCTGGGTCTCGTAGGCGAGTCGGGAGCAGCCTCGGGGAGGCAACCATTTCTCGGCGGTCGAGCTTGTCGAGACCGCCGTACGAACGACGTGAGGCCGCGCGGTTAGCCGGCCTTGCGGGGGCCGAAGGCCCGCCGGTAGGCGGTGGGAGTGGTCTGCAGAACCTGCAGAAAATGATGGCGCATCACGGCCGCCCCGCCGAAGCCGGTGTCGATGGCGATCTCCTCGAGGCTGCTTGAGGAGTCCTCGAGCAGTTCCTGCGCCCGAAGCAGCCGCTGCCGGTTGAGCCAGCGGGTCGGCGTGGTGCCGATTTCGGCGCGAAACCGGCGGGCGAAGGTGCGCGGTGACATGAGCGACTTGCGGGCGAGTAGATCGACGGGCAATTCCTGGTCGAGGTGGCGCAGCATCCACTCGGTGACGGCGGCGAAGGATTCGTCCTGGCAGTCGACGACCGATGCTTCGATGTACTGGGACTGGCCGCCATCGCGCTGCGGCGGCACGACCATGCGGCGTGCGATCACGTTCGCGACGGTCGCGCCCAGTTCCTTGCGCACGATGTGCAGCGCGGCGTCAATGCCGGCGGCGGTGCCGGCTCCGGTGACGACGTGATTGTCTTCCACAAACAGTACGTCGGGGTCGACGGTTGTATTCGGGTAGGCCCGGGCGAGGGCCTCGGTGTACATCCAATGGGTCGTACTGCGGCGCCCATCGAGGATGCCGGCCTCGGCCAGCACGAACGCGCCGCTGCACACGCTGAGCACCCAGGCACCGCGAGCCTCGGCGTCGCGCACGACCTGCAGCACGCGCGGGTCGATTGCCACTCCGATAGCGTAGGCCGGGATTGCGATGAGGTCGGCGTCAGCGGCGGCGGCGAGGTCGTCGTGCACGACGATGTCGAAGCCGATCTTGGTGCGGATCGGGCCGGGTTCGGCGGCGACGACGTGAAAGTCGAACGCCGGCCCTCCGTGCACGCTGCGGTCGATGCCGAACACCTCGCAGATGACGCCGAATTCGAACGGCGCCAGACCGGGGAGGGTGACGCAGACGATTTTCTGAAGCATGGGCATCCGTTCTGCTGAGGTTGGATATGGCAGAAATGTGTCGAACAACGTCAACTGTGCCACTCGCGGCAGAAAAGCACAATACATAGAGTTTCTGCCATGTTCATTCTTATTTTTCTCCTCACAGTCCTCGCGATCGCCGGTGTTGTGGCCACGATTCGCTCTTCCGGGCGCGACGGTTACGGTCGCCAAAGCGTTCGAGCAACCGACGACGATGACGCACTGATTCGCTGGCGCTAGCCTGAAGCGGTGGCACATCGGTGTCACCGCGAACGAGCGGGGCAGTATGGCGTGGTTGGTAACCGGCGGAGCGGGCTATATCGGATCCCATGTGGTGCGCGCTTTCCAGGCTGAAGGGCTCGACGTGGTTGTGCTCGACGACCTCTCGAGCGGCCACGAATCTTTCGTGCCGGCCACAGTGCCGTTCGTGCGGGGCAGCGTGCTCGACGGCGATCTGCTCGTGCACACCTTTCGCGAGCACGACGTGCACGGCGTCGTCCACGTCGCTGGATTCAAGTACGCCGGCGTCTCGGTGCAACGCCCCCTGCACACCTACGAACAGAACGTCACCGCGACGGCCACGCTGCTCGCCGCCATGGAGGGGGCGGCGATCGACCGCATCGTGTTCTCCTCGAGCGCTGCGGTCTACGGCACGCCGCACACCGACCTCGTCACCGAAAGCACCGCGAAAAGCCCGGAATCGCCCTACGGCGAATCCAAACTCATTGGCGAGTGGCTCCTGCGCGACCAGGGCGTAGCGACCGGCCTGCGGCACACATCGCTGCGCTACTTCAATGTCGTCGGCTCGGGCGACCTCAGCCTGAGCGACACCAGCCCGCACAACCTCTTTCCGCTCGTCTTTGCGGCGCTGCTAGAGGGTCGCACCCCGCGCATCAACGGCGACGACTATGCCACGCCGGACGGCACTTGCGTGCGCGACTACATTCACGTCGCCGACCTCGCTCTCTCGCACGTCGCCGCGGCACGCCGGCTCGACTCTAACGAGGCGATCGAGCCGGTCTACAACCTCGGCAGCGGCGACGGCGTCTCGGTCGGCGAGATCATGGCGACCGTGCGTCGGGTCACCGGCATCGACTTCGTTCCGGAGCTCGGACCGCGACGCGTGGGCGACCCCGATCGTATCGTCGCGTCTGGCGCGCTCGCGGCCCGCGACCTGCGCTGGAGCATGCGCCATACCCTCGAGCAGATGGTGCAGAGCGCCTGGGACTCGTCACGCGCGGCCGTTCATTGAGGGTCGACACGCCGCTGAGGGCGCATATCGTGCTCTGTTCGCAACGTTCAGACGCCCCCCAAATGGCCGAATTTGTCGCCATGGGCGCGTCGCAACTCTCTAGCCCATATTGAGGGTTTACGATTCGCGACTTGACGATATCGAATTACACGGGTGTAATTAGGTGCGGCACTGATTGGTGCGGATCGAGCGCTGGGAGACGATATGGCATTACCTGACTATCGTTCCGGAGTACCAGAGGACTGGTTCATTGACCCCGTCGCCCTCGGTGTTCCGGGAGTACGACAAGACCACGGCGACGAGAACCTATTGGCCTGGCAGGCCGACTCCCTCTGCGCGCAGACCGACCCTGAGGCATTCTTCCCCGAAAAGGGCGGCTCCACCCGCGACGCGAAGAAGATTTGCTCCGGTTGCGAGGTGCGCAGCGAATGCCTCGAATACGCGCTCAGCAATGACGAGCGGTTCGGAATCTGGGGTGGGCTGTCCGAGCGCGAACGGCGCAAACTGCGCAAGCGCGCCTAACCCGTTCCGCGCAGTTTTTAAGCGGATGCTGTCGGCTGGCTCGGTCCGGGCGCAGCTTTCTCGGCCCTGACGCGGTGGGAAGCGAGCCAGGTTGCGGCCGCGCTACGCCTGGGCGAAGGGGAAGCGGATGCTGACGCATCCGCTTCGCTATTGCCCTGCCAATATTTGAGGCGCGCCCTCTCGGTTGAGGGGCAGCGACCGATCCCGACCTAGGCTGGTGCTGTTATGCAACCGAGAGTCACCGCCATCCTTGTCGCCCGAAACGGTGCGAAACACCTTGAGCGAACTCTCAAGGCGTTGTCGTTGCAGACCCGCAAACCCGACATTGTGATCACGGTGGACTGCGGATCGAGCGATGCGACAGCCAAGATGCTGGCCGATTTCGGGCCGACCCAGTTCATTGCCGCCGATGCCGACCTGAACTTCGGGCAGGCGATTACCGCCGCCGTGCGCGTGACCACGCCGCCCACGCACGACCGGGAGCTGCTCTGGCTGCTCGCCCAGGACAGCGCCCCAGACCCGACCGCCCTCGAAGTCCTGGTCGACGCGCTCGAGATTGCGCCGTCCGTTGCGGTGGCCGGGCCCAAGGTGATGGAGTGGATCGCCGGCGAATACATCCACAACTTCGGCGAGTCGATGACGCCGTTTGGCGCGACCGTCACCCTGGTGGAGAGCGAACTGGACCAGGGCCAGCACGACGGATTGAGCGATGTGCTCGCCGTCAGCGCCGGCGGCATGCTCGTGCGCCACCAAGTGTGGGAACAGCTGGGTGGTTTCGACCCGGCGCTGCCCACCGTCGACGATTCCCTTGACTTCTGTGTGCGGGTGCGCCTCGCCGGGTATCGCGTTTCGGTGGTGCCGGCCGCACGGGTGGCTTCGGCCGGCGACGGCGTGGCCGGCCCGAACCAGTCCTCCCGCGGGCGGCTGCGCCGCCGCCGGGTGCGAGCCGAACGCTCGGCGCAGCTGCATCGCCGCCTGGTCTATGCGCCGGCCGGAGTGCTCGCCCTGCACTGGCTGACCCTGCTGCCGCTCGCCTTCATCCGCTCGATCGGCCAGCTGCTGCGCAAGGAGCCCGGAGCGATCGTGGGCGAATTCTCGGCCGCATTCGGCGCTGCCTTCAACGGCCTGCGCGTCAGCAGCGCCCGTCGCATGTTTACGAAAACCCGCACCCTCGGCTGGGATGCCATCTCCACCCTGCGCGTTCCGTCGGCCGAAGTTCGCCGGCGGCAGTCACTCAAGCGCGAGGCGAGCCTGTTCGGCCTGCACGGTGAACGCGCCGAAATTCGGTTCTTCTCCGGCGGCGGAGCCTGGACCATGCTCGCCGCCGCGGTGGTCGGCATCGTGATGATGGTGCCGCTGCTTGGCGCCGACACCCTCATCGGTGGTGGGCTGCTGCCGCTGTCGCCCAGCCTGCCCGAACTGTGGGCAAGCGTCGGCTACGGCTGGCGGGACCTCGGACTCGGCTTCGTCGGCGCCGCAGACCCGTTTGCCGCTGTGTTGGCCGTGCTCGGCTCCATCGCGTTCTGGTCGCCGTCCTTTGCCTTCGTGCTGGTCTACGCGCTCGCCTTTCCGCTCGCTGCGGTCGGCGTCTGGATGGCGGCGACCCGCCTGACCGACCGGGGCAGCCTGCGCGCCCTGGCCGCCGCCCTGTGGGTGCTGGCGCCGAGTTTTCTGGCCGCCCTGGCAGACGGCCGCCCGGCCGCCATCCTCGTGCACCTGCTGCTGCCGTGGCTGTTTTTCACCTGGTTCGCGGCCGCGCGCACCTGGTCGTCCTCCGCCTCGGCTGCACTGTTGTTCGCGGCGGTCGTGGCCTGTGCGCCCTCCCTCGCCCCGGCGCTGCTCGTGGCCTGGCTGCTCAGCGTGGCCATTGCTGGTCGCCGGGTAATGCGTTTCATCGGCATTCCGCTTCCGGCGCTCGCCCTCGCGCTTCCGCTTATTGCCGACCAGGGCCTGCGCGGCACCTGGCTGAACCTCGTCGCCGACCCCGGCCTGCCGGTACCGAGCGATCACGCACCGACCCTGCAACTGCTGCTCGGGCTGCCCGGCGGCAGCGGTTGGGCCGGTGTCCTCGATCGGTTCGGGGTGCCTGGTCTCGACCCGCAGCTGTTCGTTCCCATCCTGCTCACGCCCATCGCCGTGCTCGCCCTGCTGGCGCTGTTACTGCCGGGCGCCCGGCTCGCGGGCGGCGCCTGGCTGGTCGCCCTGCTCGGATTCGGCACCGCCCTCGCCGCCAACCAGCTCGTTCTTGCCGCCATCGGTGCCGAACCGGTGCGGGTGTGGTCGGGCGCCGGGCTCAGCCTGTACTGGCTCGGCCTGGTCGGCGCCCTCCTGATCGGCCTGCGCGCCCTGCGCCGATTTGCGCCGGCGCCCGGGGTCGTCGCCGCGCTGGCCTTGGCCGTCGTAGTGCTGCCGCTTCTGGGCTCCCTGCACCTCGGTACCGCCGCCGTGCGCGAGGGAACCGGGCGAACCCAGCCGGCCTTCGTCGCCGCCGAAGCGCAGATCGATGACCGGGTCGGCACCCTGCACCTCGTTCCGCAGGCCGACGGAGGCCTGCTCGCCACGATCGAGCGCGGTGTCGGCGCCACGCTGAACCAGCAATCCACCCGCGGCAGCACCGACCAAACGCTCAGCGCCCGCGAGAAAGCGCTGGCGGAGCTCGCCGGTAACCTGGCCTCACGCAGCGGGCTGGACACCAGCGCGGATCTGGCCGAATTCGGCATCCGCTTTATCGTGTTGCAGCCGGCCGGCGCTGATGTTCTTGCCGGTGACACCCAGCTGCGCACCGAAACCGCCCTGGACGGCAATGCCGCACTGGCCCCGGTGGGCGACACCGAATTCGGCCGACTGTGGCAGTTCGGCGAAACGGATGCTGCCGGTGGCGTTCCAGCGCCGGCTCGCGCCGGCGGCGTCTTCGGCCTGGTCACCCTGCTGATTGCCGTTGCCGTGGTGGGCAGCGCCGTTCTGCTGTCGCTGCCGATCGGCGCCGGCCGTGAAGCCGTGCGCCAAGCCAACCGTGATGCGATTCGCCGTGCGGCCAGGGCCAACGCCAAGCCGAAACCGAAACGAACCCGCCGGGGCAAGAGCATGGTCGTTTCCGACCTGGACGCCGATCGGGAACCGCCGCTCGGTACCGATCTAGAGGCCGACTTGGCCATGGACCAAGAAACCGGCGTCGGTACCGGGCTGGAATCGTCCACGGAAGACACTGTGGAGGACGATCATGCCCGCTAGAAGCACTCTCGTCCGCATTGGTGGTCGGGCCGGTCGCGGCGTGCTCGGTCTGGTCGGCATCGCCGTCGTTGTCGCTGTCGGCGCGGCCTCGACCCTCGTAACGCTGCCGACCGTTGAGAACGAACCCCGCTCGAGCGAGATCGTGCCGCTGCCGAGCGAGCAGCAACGGGTCTGCCCTGGACCGCTGCTCACCCTCGCCGAGGATTCGACGCAGGCCCAGTCGGCGTCGAGCGTCGGGTTCGCTGCAGCCGTGTATGGCGCTATCGACGCTGCCGGGAGCGACTTTGACCAGATTCGCCCGGACGTCACCGAGATCAGTGCGGTCGACGACTCCAGCAGCCGGCAGCCGCCGCTGTTGCTGACCGTTCCCGTGCAGGATGGCGCCACCGTGCCGCCGCTCGTCGCCGGCAGCCAGTCGCAGGTCGTCGGCACCGACACCCTGGGCGGGCTCGCCGTCGCGTCCTGCACCGAAGCGGCCAGCGAGAGCTGGCTCGTTGGGGGATCCACCGATATCGGCGGCAGTAGCCTGCTGCTGCTCAGCAACCCGTCGACCGTGCTCGCGACCGTCGACGTCACCGTCTACGGTGAGAGCGGAATCGTCGACGCGCCCGGCGCCTCCGGCATTCTGGTGCAGCCCGGCGAGCAGCGTGTCATTTCGCTGGCCGGCCTCGCCCCGAACCTGAAATCCCCGGTCGTGCGCGTGTCGTCGCGTGGTGGGCAGGTGGCGGCAGCATTGGAGCAGAGCAGCATCCGGGGGATTGAACCCGGCGGAGTCGAGATCATTGGCGCCACCGCCACGCCGGCACTCAACCAGACAATTGCCGGGGTGCGTGTCACGTCGGCGGTCGCCGCGGACACCGTCACCACCGGCGAAGGGTTCAACGCCGATACCCCGTCGATTCGGGTGTTCGTGCCCGGCACCGAGGCGGCGACCGTGCAGATCGGCGTCACGAGCGCCGACGGGGCTGCTGACGGCACCTCGACCCAGGTGGAGATCGAGCCCGGAGTTGCGACCGAAATTCCGCTGTCGCCGTTGACCGTGGGCAGTTTCTCGGTGAAATTGCGTTCCGACCAGCCGATCGTCGCGGCCGCCCGTACCTCCAGCGCGGGCGCTGACGGCCGGGACTTCGGTTGGTTCGCGGCCTCGGCGTCGCTCGAGGGTTCGTTCACGGTGGCCGTTGCCGAGGGGCCGTCGCCGACCCTGCACCTCGTCAACGGCGGGGGAGCGGATGCTGCGCTCACCCTCACGCCCGACCGCGGCTCTGCCGTCGACCTGCAGATCGATGCCGGGGCGAGCGCGACGGTTCCGCTGCGGAGCGGGGCTCGCTACCTGGTGAGCGGCGGGGAATCGGTGTGGGCGCTCGTGGACTACTCCAGCGACGGCCTGCTGTCGTCATTCACCGTGAACCCGCCCGGACCGCTCGCGTCGTCGATCCGCGTCTACACGCACTAGCCGGTTGTCGTTCCGGGCGTTCCTCATTTGGGGCTTCGTGCGCGTTCGGGGCATTCTGTGCGGACGGGGCCATTCTTTGCGGACGGGGCCCGAGCCCGGAACACCTGGGGCCGCCGTCCGCGGCGCGGGCTCGTCGGCCATTTAGGACCGGGCCGGGTCAATCGGGGCGGGGGCATCCATTTTGGTACGGCGGGCTTTCGAGGGCACGCAGCTTTCAATGGCAGACTGAACACTCGACTCGTAACCCGCTGGGAGCCGCTAGTGAAGATTGACCCTGTGCTTGACCCGACCGCGCGCGCGGACGTCGCCGTGATCGGCGGATCCGGCCTCTACGAACTCGTCGACCCCGCAACCGCGGTCACGCATCGGATTCCGACGCCGTACGGGTCGGCGTCGGTCACGATCGGCCTGCGCGCGGGTCGCCGCGTCGCTTTTCTGCCCCGGCACGGCAGCGGCCACAGCGTCGCGCCGCACCTGATCAATTACCGGGCCAATCTGTGGGCCCTCGCCTCGATCGGCGTGCGGGCGATCATCTCCTCCTCGGCGGTGGGCGGGGTCACGCCGGAATATCCACCGGGTCTGCTCGTCGTCACCGACCAGTTCATCGACCGCACGTCGGGCCGCCCCGACACGTTTTACGACCGGGAATCGGTGCAGCACCTTTCCGCCGCGGACCCGTTCGACCCTCAGCTGCGCGGGTACGCCCGGCGCGCGCTCGAGGACCTTGGCGAGAACTTCGCTGCCTCCGGCACGGTCGTGGTCATCCAGGGTCCACGGTTTTCCACCCGGGCGGAGTCGGTCTGGTTCCGTTCGATGGGCGCGCACATTGTCAATATGACCGCGTACCCCGAAATCGTGCTGGCCGGTGAGCTCAACATGGGCACGGTCAACCTCTCCTTCGTGACGGACGCCGACGCGGGACTCGCGCCGACGCCTTTTGCCGTCGAGGTTGGTCTCGTGGTCGATGCCTCCGGTTCCGCCGCTCCTGGCTTGCCTGTGCCCGGCGTGGCCGCTGCGGGCTTGGCCGTGTCCGGGTCACCGGCTTCAGCGTTGTCCGCGCCCGGGACTTCCGGCGGCCCCGTAACGTCTGGCCCGACCGCGACCAGCGAAACGGATGCCGTCACCGCATCGGTCGTGTTCCGTCGCCTCCGAGAGGCCCAGCCGCGCATCCTCGCGGCCATCGACGGGATCTTGCGCGCCTTGCCGACCGACTTCACCCCGCGCGAGCTCATCGACCCGGCCCAGGTCGACGCCGTTCTGGCGCGGGCAGTGAGTTTGGACCCCGCGCCCGATGCTTCCCCGCCCGTGCTGTCCGCCCCAGCCGGGGATCTCACGTGACGACCGGTCGGTCCGAGCCTCGTCGCAGGTTCCCCGGTGCGTCCTGGCCGACCAACCGACTAGCTCGTGCCTGTTACCGAGGCCTCGCATGAGCGGCGTCCGTCTGCTGATCACCGGCGGCGCCGGATTCATCGGTTCCGCGATCGTTGAGGCAGCCCTCGCCCGCGGCTACGAGGTGCGCGTGCTGGACTCACTGCGCGCCGACGTGCACGGCCCCGCGGCAGAGTCCACAACCGGTCCGGGCCCGGGCCCAGAAAGTGGGCCCATGATAGAACATGGGCCCCGTTTCCGGGCCCGGGCCCGGAACGTCAGGCCGGCGGGACTGGACCCGCGGGTCGAGTTCGTGCACGGGGACGTGACCGACCCGGCCACCGCAGCCGGCGCCCTCGCCGACATCGACGTGGTCTGTCACCAGGCAGCCAAGGTCGGCCTCGGTGTGGACTTCGCCGACGCCCCCGACTATGTGCACAGCAACGAGGTCGGGACGGCCGTGCTGCTGGCCGCGATGGCCGCGCGGGGCATCCGTCGCCTGGTGTTGGCGTCATCCATGGTCGTCTACGGCGAGGGGAGCTACCGGGGCCCGAACGGCTTCACCCGGCCCGGCCCCCGCTTGGCCAGCGACCTCGATGCCGGACGCTTCGATCCCCGTGACCCGGCCACCGGGGAGCCGCTCGAGCCCGTTCTGGTCAGCGAATCCGATCCGCTCGACCCGCGCAACGTCTACGCGAGCAGCAAACTCGGCCAGGAATATCTTGCGACCGCGTGGGCCCGCTCGACCGGCGGACGCGTCGCAGCCCTGCGCTACCACAACGTTTACGGGCCGGGCATGCCGCAGAACACGCCCTATGCCGGAGTCGCCTCACTGTTTCGCTCGGCACTCGAGCGTGGCGAGGCTCCCCGCGTGTACGAAGACGGCCGGCAGCGCCGCGACTTCGTGCACGTACGGGACGTCGCCGCGGCCAACATCGCCGCGCTTGACTTCACCGGGCTCGACTACAGGCCGCAGGCTGCCGGCCTTGGCCGAGCGCACGCCGACTCTGCAGCTGCTGAAATCGCACCCACCGGCTCAATGAATTTCGATGCCGGAATATTTCGTCCGTTCAACGTCGGCAGCGGAATCGTTCACACCATCGGAGACATGGCGACCGCCCTTGCCGCGGCGGCGGGCGGCCCGGCACCCATCGTGACCGGGCAGTATCGGCTCGGCGACGTGCGGCATATCACGGCGTCCTCGGAGCGTTTGCGACGAGAACTCGGCTGGTCGGCGCAAATCTCCTTCGACGACGGAATGCGCGAGTTTGCGACCGCCCCGCTGCGCGCCGCCGTGCGCCCCTGATTGGTCGTCCCGGCGCATCCGTGAGGTGCCACTTTTTGGCCCTTGAGCAGGCCCCGCGGTGCCACCCCTGAGCGGGTGAATGGTCGCAATCGGCGCCGCATCAATACCGCTCAGCCAAGCGGATGCTGCGGCAGCAGCAAATCAAACCGACACCCATTCCCCACATTGGTCACCGTCACCAACCCGTGATGGGCCTCAGCGATCCCCTGAACAATAGCGAGTCCGAGCCCGGCGCCGCCGCTGCGACCGCCGGTTCCCCAGGCAGACACGGTCCGCGGCTCGCTCGCCCGCCACCCGGCCTCGAACACCCGGCCGAGGTCCTGTTCGGGGATACCGCCCGCCGCGTCAACGACCGAGATGATGGCCCGCCCGTCGACGTGCCGGGTTGCAGAGACCACGATCACACTGTCGGCCGGCGAATGTTGGATGGCATTCATCACCAGGTTGCCCACCGCGCGGGCCAGCTGGCGGGCATCCGCTTGCAGCATCAGACCGCGTTCACCCTCGAAGCGCAGGTTGAGCGATTTCGCGAGGGCAACCGGCGCCAGATCGGCCACCGTATCGCTCATCAGGTCATACAGGGAGACCCGTTCGAGCGACAGCTGCAGCGCTCCCGAATGGATTTTGGACAGCTCAAACAGGTCGTCGACCATTCCGCTGAGTCGGTCGACCTGCCCGCGTATCTGCACGTAGTACCGCTCGGGATCTGGCGCCATGCCGTCTTCCAGCGCCTCGGCCATGGCGCGGATTCCAGCCAGCGGGGTGCGCAAATCGTGCGAGATCCAGGCCACGATTTCGCGTCGGGACGCCTCAACGCGTTCTTCCCGCTCGCGGGATTCGGTCAGCCGATCGGCGGTTGCGGCGAGCTCCCCGGCCAGCGCTGCGAACTCCAGACTCGTGTGCCGATCCGGGGAGAGAACCGATTCGCCTCGACCGATGCTCGCCGCGGCGGCCCGAAAATACTTGTTGTCGCGTGCCAGTGAGCGTCCGAGCACCGACGCCATCACAAGCGACACGACACCCGCCACCGCAGCGACCGCGTAGAACACGATCAGATCGTGCGCCGACAGGTACATCAGCGAGGCGACCGCAGCTGTTCCACTGACCACCGATGCGACGGTGGCGAAGGCGACGACGACGATCTGGGCTACCAAAGACCCGCGAGACAGCAGCCGCAACGCGAGCAATCCGAGCGCGCCCACGACCAGCGCGCAGCCGAGTGCGATGCCGGCGACCGCGGCGAACACCGAGGCGGTCATGTCGTGCCGCCGGCATTCTTCGGGCCATCCGCGCTCTGTGCGCCCCGCGCAGTCCCAGCGTTCTCCGCCGACACCGTGCCAGCCGCAGCCCCCGCGCCCAGCGGCACAGGGTCGAACCGGTAGCCAACCCCCCAGACCGTGTTCAATACGAGCGGATGCGCCGGGTCGGCTTCGATCTTCTCCCGCAGCCGCCGCACATGCACGGTCACCGTAGACAGGTCACCGAATTCCCAGCCCCAGACCGAGCGGAGGAGTTCCTCGCGGGTGAGCACCTTGGAGGGGCGCCAGATCAGGTAGGCGAGCAAATCGAATTCGCGCGCGGTGAGCACGAGGGGGGTCCCGCGCAGGCGAATCTGGTGCGCGGCCAGGTTGAGCGTGAACTCGCCGGCCTCGAGAATCCCCTCCGGAATCGACTCCGACCGGCTGCGCCGCAGCACCGACTGCACCCGCAACACAAGTTCCCGCGGCGAGAACGGTTTCACCAGATAGTCGTCGGCACCGGCCTCGAGTCCGGCGATGCGGTGCTCTTCCTCGCCGAGCGCGGTGAGCATGATCACCGGAAGGGCGCCCCAATTTTGCCGAATGCGCCGACACACTTCGATGCCGTCGAGCAGCGGAAGCATGCGATCGAGCACGACCAGGTCGGGCGGCACCGCCTCGGCTCGGCGCAGTCCGGCGAGCCCGTCGACGGCTTCGTCCACGACGAATCCGGCGGAGCGCAGGTATTGTCCGACCACCTCACACACCATCGGATCGTCCTCGATGACGAGCACGCGGCGCCCGGCCAGGGCATCGGCTTGCGGCGGCGCGAAATATTGGGAGGGGGACACCCCCTCAGACTAGGCGCGCGGTCGCGTCACCGCGCGGTACCGCGCGGCCGATCTGTACGCCTGGTCAACGGATGCCCCGCCCCATGCCGCCACTAACCGTTCGGGGACTGGGCCCGGAACGCGGGCCCAGTCTGCAAACTGGGCCCCGGTTCATAGGGTGGGCCCGGTCGATGGCTTGGCTTGCTGTGGAGCTGCTCGGTATCCTTCCCAGGTTCGTAACCACTTTCGCCCTGAACACTCAGACCCTGTGCATAGGGTCGAACGATGACGAGTATTCGGGTTGACGTGGTGCTGCCCTGCCTGAACGAGGCACAGGCGCTTCCGTGGATTCTCCAGCGGATGCCCGCCGGCTACCGGGCGATCGTGGTTGACAACGGATCCACGGACGGTTCGGCGGATATTGCCCGTGCCCTCGGCGCCGAGGTCGTGCACGAAACCCGTCGTGGATTCGGCGCCGCAGCCCACGCCGGGCTCCTTGCCGCGACCGCCCCGATCGTTGCGTTTTGCGACGCCGACGCCTCGATGGACCCGCGCGACTTGCCGCTCGTGGTCGACCCGGTCGCTCAAGACGACGCCGATCTCGTGCTCGGAAGACGCCGCCCAACCACCCGAAATGCGTGGCCGCCGCATGCCCGGTTAGCAAATACCTATCTTTCCTGGCGACTGCGCCGAATAACAGGTGTGAACATTCATGACCTCGGCCCCATGCGGGCCGCCCGCCGCGACCACCTCCTCGCCCTCGATTTGCGCGACCGCCGCAGCGGGTATCCGCTGGAGATGTTTCTCGGCGCTGCCGCGGCCGATTGGCGCATTCGTGAGGTCGACACCGGCTATGCGCCGCGGGTCGGCCGCAGCAAGGTGACCGGAACCGTGCGCGGCACCCTCACCGCCATCCACGACATGTCCGCTCTGCTTCGCGCCAGCAGCGTCGTCCGGAACGAGATTGACGACAGCCCACGCCGGAATGACAGCGACGCCAGTGGCAACGCTGCCCGCGCCAGCCGCATTGGGGACCGCTCATGACCGCCATCGTCGTCATCGCCAAGGAATGCCTGCCCGGCAAGGTGAAGACCCGTTTGCACCCGCCGTTGTCGCTCGGGCAGGCCGCTCTTCTCGCCGCATCGAGCCTCGCCGACACCCTAGCGGTCGCCGCCCAGCTACCCGCGACGCGCCACATTCTCGCCTTCGATGGTGTCACGCCGCCCCCAGAAGCATCCGGTTGGCAGATTCTGCCGCAGACCAGCGGCGGACTCGATGAACGCCTCGCCGCCATCTTCGACCACCTAGACGAGCCGACCCTGCTGCTCGGAATGGACACCCCGCAGGTCAGCGCCGAGCTGCTCGCACCAGTATTCCAAAACTGGAATGAAACGGATGCCTGGTTCGGCCCCGCCAACGACGGCGGGTTCTGGGCGCTCGCGCTGAAAGACCCGAGCGGTGCGCTGCTCCGAGGCATCCCGATGAGCCGCTCCGACACCGGCGCACACCAGCTGGAACGTCTCGATCAGGCCGGCCTCACCGTGCGCCTGCTGCCCGCGCTCACTGACATCGACACCATAACGGATGCCCAGACCGTCGCCTCGATCGCCCCCCACACGCGCTTCGCGCGTGCCTTCGCGGGGGTGCGGGCATCCGCTCAACCCGGTGATGCAAACCAGCCCGCGACCGAACGGCGCTCGCCGGATCGGCCCCCCGCGGAGGGGCGAGCTGTCGACGCGCGTGCCCCCGACCTGCACCCGGTGGCCCCGTACCCGGCCGACCTGCACTCGGCGGCCACGCGCGCTGCCGACCTGCTCACGCTGACCGGAACACGCTCGTGACCCTCGTCTCCCCGCGCCTCTGGGACCAGCCGGCGAAATGGCCGGTCAGCGAGGGTCCGAATGCCGCTGACCGATTCACTTCGGAACTCGTCGGGGAATTGGCCGAGCATGGGGCCGCGAACCGTTCGGCTGCCGACCAGACGACGGCCGACCGTTTTCGGCGCCCTACTACCTTCGGTGCCGGCGGATCCGAACCCTACGCCCAGGCACTGCAAAGCGACGACAACGTGCTCTACCTGCACGGCCGCCGCCACGACGCCGATCCGGAAACGGCCGCCCGCGTTTCCACCATGCACGCCGGACGGTGGAGCGCCGGAGCCGATGCGATCGACCGTTCCCTGCTGGCGGGCGTCGCCGGACCGGTGCTCGATATCGGCTGCGGACCGGGCCGAATGATCCGGGCCGCGATGGACGAAGGCCTCGACGCACTCGGCGTCGACGTGTCACCGACCGCCGTGCGGATCGCCCTGGCCGCCGGACTTGCCGTGCTGCACCGCTCCGTCTTCGATCACCTTCCGCTCGAGGGAACCTGGGCAACCCTGCTGCTCGTCGACGGCAATATCGGCATTGGCGGCGACCCCGACGCGCTCCTCGAACGCTGCGCCGCGCTGCTCGCCCGCGACGGCATGCTCGTCGTCGAGGTTCACCGCGACCCCGAACACGACCTCGCCTATGTGGGCACCCTGCACGACGCCGCCGGACATATGAGCGACGCCTTCCCCTGGGCCGAACTCGGTGTCAGCGCCCTGCGCCGCCGGGCCGCACAAGCAGGCCTGACCCCGGTCGCCGAATGGTCCCGCGGCGGCCGCACCTTCGCCCGCCTGGCTCGCGCCTAGTCGTTTATCTTTCCGGGCCCGGGCCCGGGAACCGGGCCCATGCTGGATCATGGGCCCGGTTCCCTAAGGTGGGCCCGGACCAAGGTGCTTAGGAGTCTGACCGTGCACCGACGATCTTCAACGTCTGAGCGAGACGCGGATGACCCGCTGGCGCCGCTCCCGCAGCAGCGCCCACACCGACAACCCCGCCGTCAAAACCGCCAGCACGAGCCAGAAAATCCCCAGGTTGAGCCCGTAATCCAGCGGCAGCACGGTCGGATTCGCCGGAGCAAAATTCTTCGCCACCATCGTCGGCACCGCGATCAGCGACACAATAGATCCGACCACAATTGCGCCCTGCACGATCGCAATGACCGTGCCGGTCGTCCGCCGCCCGACTCGGCGCAGCGCAATCCCACACGCAAACACGATCGGCGCCAAAATCGCATCGTGCAGCACGATCGCCGCCGCAATCCAGAGCGCCACCCCGGGAATCCGGGTCAGCCGCACCGAATCGAACATCACAAACGCGCCCCAGGCCAGCAGCAGCACACCAGCACCCACCAGCACCAAACGGATGCTCCGCATCCGCCGGCTGGTCGACGCCGCGATCCCGGCCGGTGGCGGAAACAGGCCAGTCCCGGCGTTCTCGGTTGACGTGGTGGCCGAACCCATCGGGGCACCCCTGCCGGTCACCCCCACTCCGGTGTCGACACCGACGTCACCGCCGGCCGTCTCGCCGCGTGATCCGCGCGCATCCGCTCTCATGATTCGATCGCCTCGATTCGGCTCAGCCATTTGGTTTGCAACACCCCGGGCCGCCCCGGCGCGATCATGCGGGCCGGATACCCATGCTCGAGGTCGAGAGTCTCGCCGTTGAGCTCGAGAGCCACGAGCGTGAGCGAGTCGCGCACATATTCCCGGCCCATCTGGGTTTTGCTGAAGCTGCCGCGTTCTTCCAGGCTGATCAGACGAAACGAGGTCTCCGGGTCGGCTTTCATCAGGTCGGCGAGGTCGCGCAGCCGCACACCGCGCCACGTCGCCATCTGACTCCAACCCTCGACGCAGGCGATCGGCAGCCGAACCTCGGTCTGAGGCAACGCGAGCAGTTCGGCCCGGGTGAAGGAGCGCTCGGTGCCGGCCACCGCGAGGGTAAGAGTCCACGATGAAGCGAGGGCGGCATCCGCCACCTGCGCCTGCTCGCTGGTGCGATTCACCGGAACCCCCTGCTGGCCGACGCCCTTCTTGCGCGGCGCGAACAGGTTGACCGCGTTCAGCGGCGTGAAGGTCTGGCCGGCGGTCAGGGCCACGACGGCCGTCGTGGCGACGCCGACGGTGGTGAGAAATCCGCGCCGGCTGACCCGCGAAGACGGACGCGGCGTCGCATCGATATAGTCGAGCAGTCGCCCGGTGAGGCCCCCCGGCCGAGTTGTGCCCCACAGTCGCACCGCCTCCGCATCAGCCGCCCGGTCGGCCGACACCGCGTCGACCAGATGATCGCCGTCGCCCGAGTCAGAACCCGAACCCGACGACTTACTCCAATACCGCGTAATCACTGGCAGCTTGACCGCAATGTGAATCACCAACAGCCCGATCAGCACCCAGCCGAGCGCAAAGTGCACCTGCCGAAACGGAAAGGGCCACGGATACCACTGAAACGTGTTGAGCAGTCCGATCGTGATCTGCACGAGCGAGGCCCCCACAAACAGGGCGATCGAGGCCCGTTCGAGAAAATGCACGAAACCGCGCACCGGGGGATAGGCGAACAGGTCGGGAAAAACGATGTACAACTTGGCCAGCAGCAGCGGAAAACAGGCGATGCCGGCGATGATGTGCGTGCCCTGGGTTACCTGATACAGAAATTCCGGCCGGGTCGCGAAGCGCATCCAGTCGAGCGGTTCCTGCAGAAAATGGCTGTACAGGCCGGTGCCGAAGCAGATCAGAAAGGCGGCACCGAGCAGCCGCCCGATCACGGTCGCCATGCGCGGATTGCGCACCGGTGACGCCAGCGCTCGCTGGGTCTCATACATCAATTGCCGCATACTTCTATTGCATCACCACAGCGCGTTGCAAACCGGAAAAATTCCTTACGATGTGCGGGTGAGTTGGGGAACGATCACGGGCAAACGAACACCGTACGAGAGACTGAACCGTGCGCATAACGATCATCGCGGTCCTGCTGGTGCTCAGCGCTGCCCTCACCGCATTCAGCGTGACAACCCTCGACCTGTTCCCGCCCGAGCGTGACGAAGTGCAATTGGTGTTGGTCACGGCTGCGCTCTGGTTTGTCTTCGGCCTCGCCTGCTGGCTGCTGCATAAAATCAACGGCAAAGCGGTGGTTGCCCTGATCCTGGCTGGCTCCGCCCTGATCGGCGGCGCGGCCATGGTCGGCCCGCCCAACACGAGTACCGATTCGGCCCGCTACGCCTGGGATGGCATCGTGCAAAACGCAGGAATCAGCCCCTACGCCTTCACCCCAGCGGATGCCCGCCTCGATTCCCTGAGACCAGGCTGGCTGTTCCCGACGCCCCAGAGCGAGGCGGGCGGGGAGGAGAAATGTGTCGGCGAACGCATCGCCACCGCACGCACGACCGACGGCGACCTGCTCTGCTCGTCCCTGAACCGCACGGCCCTACCCACGATCTACCCTCCGGCCAGCGAAATCTTCTTCGCCGGCGTGCGCTTCCTCACCGGACCCGAGCCGGCCTACTGGCCGTTGCAGCTCGCCGGGCTGCTGCTCAGCCTGGGCACCACGGTCATGCTGCTGGTCGGCACTCGCCGCCGAGGCCTCGACCAACGCAACGTCGCCCTCTGGGCCTGGTGTCCACTCGTAGCGACCGAGGCGATCACCAACTCCCACGTGGATATGCTCGGCGTCATCTTCGTCGTCGCGGCCGTATTTCTCGTGTCCACGAAGAAGGTCTGGCGTGGCGGCATCGCCCTCGGGATCGCGATCGGCACCAAGCTCATCCCGGTGCTCGCCGCGCCAGCGCTGCTCCGGCGCGGTGGCTGGCGAATGGTGACGGCATCCGTTCTGAGTTTTGCCCTGCTCTACGTTCCCTATGTGATCGCGACCGGCATCGGGGTCCTCGGTTACCTGCCCGGCTACCTGAGTGAAGAGGGGTATCAGGACGGGTCGCGGTTCGCGCTGGTGTCCCTGGTGGCGCCGGGGGCATCCGCTGTGATCGTCGCTGGCCTGATTCTGGCCATCGTCGCCGTGCTGGTGATTCTCAAGACCGACCAGAACCAGCCGTGGGTCGGCCAGCTCGTCATGATCGGCGCGACCCTGCTCGTACTCAGCCCTCGATACCCCTGGTATGCGCTGCTGCTGCTGCCGTTCGTGGCGCTCAGCGGCCGCTGGGAATGGCTGCTCGTGCCGATGGCGCTCACGCTGCGTCTGCTGGTGCCGAGCGTTCCGCTCACCCGAGCGTCGATCGCGATCGCGATCATCGTGATCGTGGCGGTTTCCCTGCGTCGCGCTGGTCCAGGCTCAGCCAAGCGGATGCTGCGCCCCCTGCGCGCCCGCCGGTCCTAACCTCGCCGCTTGGCAGCCCTGCCTGACCGCCCTGCTGTCTGACCGCCGTGCCTGACCGCCTTGGTGCGGCAGCCCGCCTCAACCCGCTCGCGGCACTCGTTAGAGTTCGTGGCATCCCTAGCACCGGGCGCCCGTTTCGCTAACGAGTGCCGCGAGGCGCACACGTGCCGCAAAGGCCCCCGGGCACGCAACAAACGGGGCCCGCCGTGTGGCGAGCCCCGTTTGTGCTGTACAGCCGAAAGCTGTGGAGAAGAACTACTTCGTGGCGGCGGTGATGGTTGCGATGCCAACGAGCATCTGGTCGGCGACGGCGTCGGTGCTGAAGGTGGAGTTCAGCAGGCCGGCGGCGACGGAAGAGATGTGAACCGTGGTGCCGGTGAGGATGGCGTTGTCGCCGTCCATCTTGAGCGGCTCAAGGGTTCCACCGTAGAGGTCGAACAGCAGGGCCTGGGTGGCAGCGGACTCGCCGTTGACCGAGACGTCACCGAAGAGCTCCGAGGTGCCCGGGTCGATGGTGAAGTTGGTCAGCTCGACGACGATGTCGCCGGCGGTCAGCGAGAAGCCGGATCCCTCGTGCTCAATGGAACCCTGAACGAAGGGGCGGTAATCTTCGGCCGGGTCGTAGTAGTCCACGTTTCCGCCGGTGATCGGGAAGTGCAGGCTGCCCTCTTCCAAGGTGGCCGTTCCCACGGTTCCGGCGGCCAGGCCGAGGCTCGTCAGAGCGGCGCCGAAGTCGGCGTCGAGCAGCACGGCGGTGTCCACGCCGGACAGGCTGGGGATCGAGGCGAGCGGCGTCGGGTCAGCGGAGGCCGAGTCGGAGGAGCTGGAGCTCGAAGCGGGCGCCGGGGTCGTCGTGCCGGCGTCCGACGAGCAGCCGGCGAGACCGGCGATGAGAATTCCGGCGGAGGCGAAACCAATGGTGGCCTTGGTGAATGTGCGCATGGGATGAATCCTTTTCTGTCAATCGAGCAGGTGGTGTTGGGGTCTGCATGGTGTTCGGTTCCACCCTTGAAATGGTTTGGAATTGCCTCAATCCGTTACCGTTCTGTTACTTAATTCAGCAAACGTTCAGACAATACTGGCGCGCCAAACACCCCTCAATCCCGCTCCTGGACAGGGATCGACGCTGATCAGCCGAGCGGATGCCGCCCTCGCTCGCGGTCCACGTTCTGACCACATGCGAGCTTTTCAAGCGCGCGCCGCGCCGACCTGCGCAGCGGTTTGGCATCAGCGGATGCCCGACTTGGGCGCAGCACGGCTTGCGCAGCCCAAGCGGTGACGGCCGAGAAGTGGCGGCGGCCTAGAAGTGGCGGAAGCGATCCGGTGCGAGATCCCACGGGTCTTTGCCGAGCAGCTCGGCGACTCCGCGAAAGACGCAGGTCTCGATCATCATGCGCTGGTGCATCTCGTCGTTTTCGTGCAGGCGGGACAGTCGCTGAATTGGCAGCCGGTAGAACACCACCCGATTCGTCGCCGGCGTGACCATCCAGCGTTCCACGCCGATGCCCGGCTTCACCGAGCGCGGACCGGAGGCCACCTCGAACACGGCGTGGCCGAGTTCTTCCGGCCAGACGCCGCGCAGGTATTCGATCGTGGAGGCGACCGTTATGTCGAACAGGTCGATTCGGGTGCGCAGCGGCGGCAGAAACGGACCGGTCGCCGAGCTGCGAATTCCGCGGCCGTGCCGGTCGCGCCCGCGACCGCGTACGGTCGGTTCGGGCGCTGCAGAACGTCGAGATCGGGCCATGCTGCCATCCTAGGCGGGTCGACGGGTACCCTGAGAGGCAATGACATTCCGTCCGTGTTCCCGCGTTGCCTGCCTCGAACCCTCGGTGGCCACGCTCACCTTTGACTATCGAGACTCGCTGGCCGTACTCGGCCCACTCGCCGGCCGCAAAGAACCGCACACCTTCGACCTCTGCGCACGGCACGCGGAGCGAACGACCGCTCCGCAGGGGTGGCAGCTGATGCGGCACCGCCTCGTCGCCGACGAGTCCGACCCCGTTGAGTAGCCAGCTCCGACTTGCCCCGGCCGCCTCGTCCCGCGGTCGAACCCCTGACCCGGCCCGCTGCCCTGCTCGTCTATTGGGCCGTTTCGGCCTCGCCGACTAGTGGCCGTTTCGGCCTCTTGGAATTACTTCGTTGACAAAACCTGGCCGTCTCGTCCCGCAGGCCGTCTGCCCACGGAAGTGGGCAGCATCCGTTCCGCCGCTGCTTAGCATTATCAGCGTGCGGTCGAACCAATTTTCGTCGGGGGCGTTCAGGCGGAAATGGCAAGATAGCACCATGACTGTCGCTTCGGCCACCGCGCCCCCCACGTTCACCTATAAGATCGCCGATTTGTCACTCGCCGAGGCTGGACGCCACCAGTTGCGCCTGGCCGAGAACGAGATGCCCGGGCTCATGGCCCTCCGCACCGAATTCGGCGAATCGAAGCCGCTCGCCGGAGCCCGCATCGCCGGATCCCTGCACATGACCGTGCAGACCGCCGTGCTGATCGAGACCCTCGTCGCGCTCGGCGCCCAGGTGCGCTGGGCCAGCTGCAACATTTTCTCGACGCAGGACGAAGCCGCCGCCGCGATCGCGGTCGGCCCCACCGGCACAGTGGATGCCCCGGCCGGCGTTCCCGTGTTCGCTTGGAAGGGCGAAACCCTCGAGGACTACTGGTGGTGCACCGCGCAGATCTTCGACTGGAGCACTGAAGCGCAAGCCGCCGGAACCAGCTGGACCGGCCCGAACATGATCCTCGACGACGGCGGTGACGCCACCATGCTCGTGCACAAGGGTCGCGAGTTCGAATTGGCTGGCGCCGTACCAGCGGATGCTGCCGGTGACAGCCACGAATACGGCGTCATTCTCGCCGCCCTCCGTCGCTCTCTGGCCGAGTCAACCGACCGCTGGACCCTGGTCGCGGCCGACCTCATGGGCGTCACCGAAGAGACCACCACCGGTGTGCACCGCCTCTACGAGCTCGCAGCGAGCAAGGAACTGCTCTTTCCGGCCATCAATGTGAACGACTCCGTCACCAAGAGCAAGTTCGACAACAAGTACGGCATTCGCCACTCGCTGCCCGACGGCCTCAACCGGGCAACGGATGTGCTGATCGGCGGCAAGGTCGTCTTCGTCGCCGGTTATGGTGACGTCGGCAAGGGCGCCGCCGAAGCGCTGCGCGGCCAGGGTGCCCGCGTCATCGTGAGCGAAATCGACCCGATTAACGCCCTGCAGGCGGCGATGGATGGATTCCAGGTCGCCCGCCTCGACTCCGTCGTCGAACAGGTCGACATCTTTGTCAGCGGCACCGGAAACTTCAACGTCATCGGTGTCGACCACATGCTGCGCATGAAGCACCTCGCCATCGTCGCGAACGTCGGTCACTTTGACAACGAGATCGACATGGCCTCGCTCGAGTCGCTGCCGGGCGCCGTCAAGGTTCAGATCAAGCCGCAGGTCGACGAATGGCGTCTGCCGAGCGGGCGCAGTGTGCTCGTCCTGTCCGAGGGACGCCTGATGAACCTCGGCAATGCCACCGGACACCCCTCGTTCGTGATGAGCAACTCGTTCACCAACCAGGTGCTCGCGCAAATCGAGCTGTATGTCTCACCGGAGAAGTACCCGGTGGGCGTGTATGTGCTGCCGAAGCTGCTCGACGAGAAGGTAGCGCGCCTGCACCTCGACGCCCTCGGGGTGGAGCTGACCGTGCTGACCCCCGAGCAGTCCGCCTACATCGGTGTTCCCGCCGAGGGCCCGTACAAAGTAGCCCACTACCGCTACTAGCCCCCGTCCGGACCGGGCCCATGTTCTATCGTGGGCCCGGCTCCATAAGGTGGGCCCGGTCGTTCGAGTCGGGGAGCGGTTTCGTGGTTCTCGCTGGTCGAGGAGTGGGCCCGTTTTGGCCCGCGTCTCGGCGCGGAGCCGGGCGACACGCCCGGGTGGGGGGCGTTTTGACGGGTGGGTGGTCTGGCCGTAATGTATCTATACGTACCCCAAAGGTGCGGAAAGCCGTAGTGCTTTCCGGCCTCATGTGG